>JAUXIJ010000156.1 GCA_030621085.1 Candidatus Cloacimonadota bacterium
GCATTTTTTAACCTGACCTCACGACCGGGAGCCAGGCGAAAATATTTTTTCGGCGGTTCTTCGTTAAAATCTTCCCGTTCGATGTAGATAATCCCGGAAAAAGGTATCTTACGATTCCCGGCAGTAGTATCCTCAGGATTATTTTCTGATTCTACCTCTTCCGTCATATCTTCAGGATAATTATCGATAACCAGCTTTAAAGGCCGCAGTACTGCCATCACCCGGGGAGCTTTTATATTTAAGTCCTCGCGTATACAGTGTTCCAGAAAACGAATATCCACCACACTATTAGTCTTGGCTACCCCGATACGCTCACAAAAGTTTCGGATAGCTTCCGGAGTGTAGCCCCTGCGTCGCAGACCGGCTATAGTCGGCATCCGAGGGTCATCCCATCCGGTAACATAACCTTCTTCTACCAGCCTACGAAGTTTCCGTTTACTCATTACCGTATTAGTTAAATTAAGACGGGCAAATTCAATTTGCTGGGGTAAATCTGAAAGATTCAGGGCATTGAGAACCCAATCATACAGAGGGCGATGATCTTCAAACTCCAGGGTACAAACAGAGTGGGTAATCTTTTCGTAATAATCCTCAAGAGGATGAGCATAATCGTATATAGGATAAATACACCATTTGTCTCCCGTCCGGTGATGAGCTACCTTTAAAATACGGTAAAGAACGGGATCTCTCATATTTAGATTAGGTGAAGACATATCAATTTTGGCCCGCAGCACCCGGGAACCATCAGCAAATTCACCGGCCCGCATACGTCGAAATAGATCCAGATTCTCTTCCACAGAACGGTTACAATATGGACTTTCTCTTCCCGGCTCCTTGAAATTTCCGCGGTACTTCCTGGTATCTTCGGGGCTCAGGTCACACACATAAGCTTTATCTGCTTTAATTAGACCAACGGCGTAATCATACATCTTTTCAAAATAGTCTGAAGCGTAAAAAAGTCTGTCATCCCAATCAAATCCCAGCCAGTGAACATCGTTAATTATGGAATCGATGTACTCCACATCTTCCTTGCTGGGGTTAGTATCGTCAAAACGGAGATTGCTTAGACCGCCATTTTGTGCGGCCAAACCGAAATTCAAGCAGATAGATTTAGCGTGACCGATGTGCAGGTATCCATTAGGTTCCGGAGGAAAGCGAAGATGAACCCTTCCGTTATGTTTATTCGTTTTTTTATCCTGATTAATGATCTCCTGAATAAAATTAACCGTTGCCTTAGACTCTCCGTTATCCATAAATCAGTCCCCTTGATTTTCATTTTTATTGTACTTTTTAGTATTATATTATGAGTGCTGAATGTTGTTTTATATTACTACATTTGCCCAAAAAAATCCAACTTTATTAACAGTATAGAAATTGCCTCAATATTATTGTATATTCCGGTAAATCCTTATAATTTAGATAGTAATTTCGTGCCCTATCCTATTTTTTCTATGATTTAGCTTTTTGTTCTCCTATTTTGTTAGCTAATACAATCTCTACACCCATTATTAAAGTAAGAACACATCTTATAAAAAACTCCCAAATCCCATACCTCATAGGTTTTTCGCTAAAAATTATCGAATTATTGACTTGAATCTACAGTGTCACCATTTTTATAATTATATCACAGTGGTATGCCTACTGTATGGTAATAATTAGGAAAATAGAGATTGCCGCATCGCTTCGCTCTTCGCAAAGAGAGAAGAATAGGTTCCCGCCTGCACGGGAATAACATAT
Source organism: Candidatus Cloacimonadota bacterium (assembly GCA_030621085.1). Lineage (GTDB taxonomy): Bacteria > Cloacimonadota > Cloacimonadia > Cloacimonadales > TCS61 > JACNIV01. The sequence goes on from JAUXIJ010000156.1 coordinate 1,738, forward strand.
GAGAAGGTGGAAATGACAGAGGGAATCGCCACACTAATAGAGGGGAAATAGTGGATAAAATGTGGAAAAATGGCTTCTTGAAAGCCTTATATAGTAAGGGTTTCAAGGGTGGGCTTCCTATTTTGATTATATGAGCAAATTTCACCTCAACCTATACTTTTACCCTCGGAAAATGAGTGTTTTTTGACCTATTTTTGCCTTCTCGAAATCCAAAAATGGCTTCCTGTAAGGGTTACAGAGTTTCGGGGAAGCCAA
>JAUXIJ010000031.1 GCA_030621085.1 Candidatus Cloacimonadota bacterium
CCGGTATCATACCAACCGTTATGCATGCGAAGAGATGTCTCTTCTATATCTCCAAGGTAGCCACTAGAAACCAGATCACCTTTCACAAATATTTTCCCTTCACTGTTAGCTGATAGTACTTTATCCGTCTTAATATCAAGTATCTTCACCTCAACATTGGGAATTGGTTTTCCAATACTGCCGTGTTTGTTTGCTTTCGAAGTATTAACCGAAATTACCGGACTGGTTTCTGTAGCGCCATAACCCTCCAATATCTCCAGGTTATGATCATTTTTGTAAATATTTCTCAGTTTTTCCGGTAATTTATCAGCACCTGTAATTGCAAGCACTACAGAATCGAAATCTCCCTTTCCGGCTTTTTTCAAATAGCCATGGAAAAAGGTTGGAGTTCCTATCAAAATAGAAACTTTATATTTCTTTATTGATTCTACAATGGCTTTGTAATCCAGCGGATTGGCATGGGCTACTATGGTAGCACCAATGGTGATAGGCAGCCAAAAGTTGGTTGTTAATCCGAAAACATGAAAAAGAGGTAATGTACCGGCAAAAACATCTAAATAAGAGAAATCAATGATTGCAGGTAGATTTTCCAGATTATGGTTAATGTTCTTATGTGAAAGTTGAACTGCTTTAGGATCTTTTTCACTACCGCTGGTAAAAAGAATTACAGAAGTGTCATCATCGCTGCCATGTCTTACCTTAGAACATAAAATCTTTGACGGTAGTTTTGACTTGAACAATGCTCCAAGTTTATCTACGATCGTTATAGAAGACATGACATCTTCCAAGTAAACCATTCCCTGCACATGTTCACAATTGATCTTTTCCAGAAGTTTTTTACTCGTAATAATGGTTTTGAAACTGCATTTCTCCTGTGCATAGATAGAATTATCCCGAGCACCTGTGGAATAGTTTATCATAACCGGTATCTTTCCACTCATTAATGCCCCCAATATGGAAAGTATACAACCGGCAGAAGTGGGCACCATTACCCCTATATACCGGCTTTTGTATTTACTGAATTTCTTGGCCAGGATCAATGATGCTATAAGCATTCTTTCATAAGGAATATCCTTACCTGTAGCCTGGTCGTACACAGCCATCCTGGAAGAATATTCTTTGGCAGCTATAATAAATTTTTCCTGTAATTGCATAATCTCTCCTTTTTTATTAACTGTAGACTTTAAACCATTTCAACGAAGTATATGTCAAATAAATAATTATTTAGTAATATGACAAATACATAGTAACATTAATATTTGCAGAAAGTTATAGCCTTATATAATATATACGGAATTATTAATATGGTGTAATTTCTTAAAATTACTTCAGGTTCTTTACATTTAAATAAAGTATTAACTCAAAAAAAAATATCCTTGACAACTTGCTCCAATTTATCATTTTTTTCATGGTTTATGGAACTCAGCATTGGAAATATTATGAAATGTTAATATCGTAAGTTTGTGACTTAGAGATTTAAATTTGAAAGATGTGTTTTTATTCGGGGAAATTCGTTAACAGCAACGTAAAGCTTGACAGAAAAAAGTGATGTTATTTACATAAATTTAGAAAATGAGGTAAAAAATGAAACATCTCCTTTTAATTTTATTTTTTATTGCGATTATGAACCTTTCTGCACAAGAATGGACGAATATATCTCCATTCCCTGCAAGCAATTTTACAATAAAAGGTAACTTTATTTCAGAAGAAGAAGGTTGGATTTTCCAAGGAGGTATGTATATTTCTAAAGATATTTACTATACAGAAGACGGAGGACAATACTGGGAAATAATTTATTCTTTAGAAGATTCGTTGGAATACTTCATTTCTTTACAAATGATAGATAACCAGCATGGTTGGGCGACTAAAATGTGGAGGAATAACCAGTATCCGTATAATAAATATATCAGCTATATAAAAACAACTAACGGTTGCTATAGCTGGGAAGATATGACTGAATATGTACCGGAAGTATTTGAAGCAGATCCTTTTTATTTCATTAATCAGGATATCGGCTTTTTTGGCGGAGGTTGTGACTCTTTAAATTATTCAGCTTTAATCTATAAAACAATTGATGGTGGATATAATTGGTATTTGACTGAAACACCAATATTATATTTCCCTTATCCTTATTTTGTTAACTATAGTGTAAATAAGTTCTTTTTCCTAGACGGAAATAATGGTTGGGCAGCATGTTCAGCTTTTGCAGGTGCTGGACTTAGCCTTTCTACCTCAGATGGTGGAGAAAACTGGGAAGTTGGTATTGAACCACCACCACCAGATCTATTCGATATTCATTTTGTAGATATAAATCATGGAGGTGTAGCTGGTCGTAATGCATCTTATACTTATGTAGCGATTACAGAAGATAATTTTGAAACTATTTCATATCAATATGATAATTCAAACTGGAATCAATTAGCTCAAGTGATTTGTTTTCAGAACAATTCAACTATTTGGGTAACTGGTGAACCTGGAATTATTAACAGAAGTACAAATGCAGGAGCAACATTTGAAGTTTTTCAGGTTATTGATACTGGTCTTCATATCATTCAATTTTTCGGTAATACAGGGTACATTTTTGGTAATCAGAATGCTCTATTCAAATATGTTGAACCTGTTGGAATTGATAATGATATGCACATACAAACACAAGATTCAAATATATTTGCATATCCCAACCCTTTCAATCCAGTAACAACTATCAGTTACGATTTGCCAGTTAATATCGAAAATCCGGTCATTGAAATCTTTAATATCAAAGGAGAAAAAGTGAAATCACTCTGTGCGTTCCCAAACGGGAGTTTGGGAACGAGAAGTGTGGTTTGGGATGGAACCGATCAATATCGCAAACAAGTAGCATCAGGAGTTTATCTATACATGATAAGAACTGATAAGGGTGTTTTATTATCAAAAAAAATGTTATTGTTGAAATAAAATTGGGGAAAGTATGTCACAAATATTTTTTAATGCGGTTCTATCGAAGAAAAAGAAATTAATTTTCATAGTGCTTATTCTATTACCGCTATATATTTATTCTCTCGACTACACCATTGCTCCCAACACCTATTCCATCCAATCCGGTGATTTTGATAACGACGGTGATGATGACATAGTGGTGGGGCATATTAATCCTGGAACTATAAGTTTTATTACAAATAATGGAGATGGTCTATTTAATCTTATTGATACATTAAGCTTAACAGGTATAGCTGAATGTTACTTTTTAAAAAACCTTGATGATAATCCAGCTAAAGATGCAGCTATTCATACAAGAAATGACATAACAAGATTTGTGACAATAATTTATAATGGAGAATATCAATCACCTTATTCATATAATTTAAACATAAATAATCCCATACCTGCTATGAATTGTGGCGATTTCGATGGCGACAGTGATTACGATCTTGTATTCTCTTCTTGGGGTTCAGGATATGATAACCTCTGGGGAGTAATGTATAATCTCGGTAACCGGGAATTTTCAGACCCGGAGTGGTTTGAATGTCCAAGTCAGGCAGGGAATGCCGGATTCTATGAGCTTGAATGCCGTGATCTGGATAATAATGGTTTCGATGACATCATAGCCTATACAAATCTTGAAACTTATATCTATTACAGTGATGGTTATTTCTTTGAACTTGATTCACTTAATTGCTATGCTCCAAATGGTGGCTTGGTTTCTGAAGATTATGATAATGATTCTGACTATGATATTATAATAACTCACTGGCCTGGTGGTACTCAGTCACATTTTTTGATATATGAGAACTTAGGTGATCAACAATATGATCTTCACGATGTAACTTACGACAATCTTTGGGGACAACCCATTTCTGTTGAAATAAACGGTGATGGATTAGATGATATTGTAAATGTGGGCAATATTAATGGAATTGGTATTTTTTACAATATTGGAAACATGCAATTTGACGAGGCCGTGTATGAACCGGTTGTAAGTTATGGAGAAAATTATTTTCGCTCATCATTTTCCGATTTTGATGACAACGGAACACAAGATGTAGCAATAATCCGCTATGGAATCGAAGAAAATAATTTAACTATTCTTTACAATGATGGAGATGGAAATTTCTATGAAGAACCAGTTTCTGTAGAAAATAGTCAAATACAAATTACCAAATACCATTTAACTAACTTTCCTAATCCCTTCAATCCGGCAGTTGCCGGAGCCGGTCGCAGCCCTGGAACTACTATCAGTTACGATTTGCCGGTTAATATCGTAAATCCGGTTATTGAGATCTTTAATATCAAAGAAGAAAAGGTAAGAGAACTTCCCATCGTCACACCCTCTCCCGCTCACACACTCTCTGTTACCTGGGACGGAACAGATCAATATCGCAATCAAGTAGCTTCAGGTGTCTATTTCTATAAATTGAATGTAAATGGGAAATCAGAATCAGTGAGAAAATGTTTGCTGTTGAAATAAAGAGAAAAAATCCCAGCCCACCCGAATCCGGATGGGCTGATTTTTTTATGATTAAGCTTTATTTTCCTCTGCAAAATCCTTTCCCGCTTTCATAGCTTTCAGGTTGGCTTTCACTACCTCATCACCTTTACGTCCAAAAACAAATTTGATGCCATCTTCCAACTTTTTATAGGGAATATCTAAAAAAACCGAAGCTGCGCCTAACATTACCATGTTCATAGAACGGTTTGCACCCATGTCTTTTGCGATCTGGTCTGCATTAATTGCCACATGATTGGGAATAGAGTTTACTTCATTCATCAGTTTTTCTGTGTCGGGATAATTGGGGATATTTACAAATGGAGTTGTATTGGTAATAAACCAGCCATTTTGAGAAAGGTAAGGCATATACCGCAGAGCTTCCATTGGTTCCACCGAGATTATCAGGTCTGCCCCACCCTGCGGGATCAGGTCGGAATAAATTTCTCTGTCAGAAATTCTGAGATGAGATTGCACATCCCCTCCGCGCTGGCTCATACCATGTACTTCCGCTTGCTTCAAATTTAAACCATTTTCCACAGCAGCATATCCGATAATAGCAGCAATGGAAAGGATCCCCTGTCCACCAACTCCTGCTAAAATTATATCTTTTTTCATTATTATCTCCTTTATTTGACGCTGATTTACGCTGATTCTGTATGATTCTCTATGACTTAAATCCTAAATTTATTTCATATTTTTTCATATCTGATCTGCGTTTATCTGCGTCTAATTCTTTCTCTTCCTTTTCGCATAAACATGAATACAAGGTCGGCGGGGAATGATCACCGAAACACCGTTGTAATTTAATTCCTCTTCTATTATTTTTACATTTTCTTCGTGGTGTCTGGATAAAGGATTGATAACACGAATATGTTCTTTTTCCACACCCACACCCGTACAGATATCTTCGATCCTGCCTGTAACTTGCGAATCCTGCATTCCCGTCATAGCAGTTATATCATTATCCATGATGATAACAACAATATTGGATTTGGAAAGCACAGCATCCAGCAGAGGAGTCATTCCGGAATGACCAAATGTGGAATCACCAATAGCAGCAACAGCCGGGAACAAGCCTGCATCGGCAGCACCCACAGCCATGGAAACGGAAGCCCCCATGTCCACACATGTATCGATAGCTTTATATGGCGGTAGGAATCCCAATGTGTAACACCCGATATCGGAGAATACATGACCTTTGCCATAAGGTTTCAGAGCTTCATTGAGTGCCTTATAGGTATCAATATGCGGACAGCCAACGCACAGTGCCGGGGGTCTTCCTGCTACAATATCAGGAATCGCCTGGCTGGGAAGTTCCGGCAGGTTAAGTGCTTTACGAACTATCTGTGGGTTTAATTCTCCATCACGCGGAATAGTACCGTCCAATCTTCCTTTGATCTTTGTATTACCCAGAAAACCATTCAGCATTTCTTCCGCCAGTGGCATTCCTTCTTCCACCACCAGGATGTTTTCACACTCACTCATTATCTTTTCTATCTGTTTTCGGGGAAGTGGGTATTGTCCGATCTTGAGTATTGGATAAGGACATTTACCTGCTTCGAAGTTCTCCATCAGGTAATTGAATCCTAATCCGCAGGCAATTATACCCAGAGATTTATCTTCCCCGTCTATGTATTTATTGAAGGGTGAATTCTCCGATTCCCTGATCAGATCTTCCTGGATGGAAAGAAGATGTTTATACTTCTTACGGGCAAAAGCCGGCAGCAACATAAACTGATTGGGATTTTCCGGTTTATGAAGTTCATTCTCTTTCAACACTTTACGTCGCTTTATACCTGCACGTGAGTGAGCCAGCCTGGTAGTTAATCTCATCATCACAGGAAGGTGATATTTTTCGGAAATTTCATACGCCAGGAAAGGCATCTCGTAAGCTTCCTGCTGGTTGGATGGTTCCAGGGCAGGCATTAGTGCAAATTTGGCATAATATCTTGAATCCTGTTCATTCTGAGATGAGTGCATGGATGGGTCATCTGCCACAGCCACGATTACACCACCATTGGCTCCGGTAAGCGCAGAATTCATATATGGGTCTGCAGCAACGTTCAAACCTACATGTTTCATTGTAACGATGACACGTTTACCAGCATAAGACATACCAAGTGCTTCTTCCATAGCAGTTTTTTCATTTGCCGACCAGGTCAAATGAACATTACGCTCGATAGCTTCCCGATTACGCTGGACATATTCCACAATTTCTGTGGAAGGAGTTCCAGGATAGCCGTAAGCACCGGATAAACCTGCATCCAGAGCACCCTGGGCAATTGCTTCATCACCCAAAAGCATTAACTTCTTCATAAATCGCTCCTTATACATTTATATCTGTTTCTGGATTCCAACTATCAAACTATGCAAATTCTTACAAGCTTTTTATTTGACACATTGATTGTTATATCAAAACTTGAAGTAGAATGAAGTATTAGACCCGTGAAGGGGTAAATATGAAAAAAAATCAGAAATTTCTGGAAAAATTTGAAGGGTTTGTGAACCGATATAAACTAATTAAAAGCGGTGAAAAAATCCTGATCGGTTTCTCCGGAGGTGCCGACTCTACAGCCCTATTGCAGGCACTTTGGCACCTGAAATCTCAATATGGTTTTTCACTGCTGGCAGCTCATGTGAATTATAATCTGCGAGGAAAAGATTCTCAAGAAGATGAAGAACATGTGAAAGAATTCTGTTTCCAAAGAAATATTTCGCTTGTAATTAAAAACGTGAAACTCGATTCCAAATCCAACCTAGAAAATAAAGCTCGTGAGATCCGGTTCAAGTATTTTAAGAAACTGACAAAACTTTATAATGTTCAAAAGGTAGCGCTGGGACACAACCGTGAGGATCAGGCAGAAACGTTGATCCACAGGCTTTTCAGGGGTTCGGGATATACTGGCATGAAAGGGATAGTTCCAAAATCCGATATAATAATCCATCCACTGCTCAGTTTTTCCCGCCAGGAAATATTAGATTTTCTGAACAACGAAGAACTTACCTGGAGAGATGATCAATCAAATCAAGAAAACGTATTCACCCGCAATAAAATACGCAACCACATGATTCCCTGGATCAAGGAAAACATCAACCCGAAAATCGTAAATAAACTATATCACACCGCCGAGATATTTTCCGATACAGACGAAATCATGCAGGAATTATCTAAACGCAGACTGCTGAAAGCACAGATAAAACACACAAAGAATGAGTATCGCTTTTCGCTAAATGTCATTCGTAAAACCAAGCCTGTACTCAGGTTCTATATTTATAAAGAAATATACAAGAAATTAAATGGTGATGACAAAGATTTTTATCACAGCAATTTTAAAGAAATTGAAGCTATACTCGATGCGGATGGCAGTAAAAAAATCAATTTACCACACGATGTATACGTGCTGAAAGAGTACAATGAGCTTATCTTTACAAACCGTGATGATGATGAAGGATTTGATGTGAACAATTCAAAGGAAATCACTTCATTACGTAATAGACTAACTTTTGAAGATAACCGCATCATCATGAAAAAGCTGAAAATACTTCCACAGAAAAGATATCTCTATGAAGATAAATTCATAACTTATATCGATCTGGATAAAACTTCTTTCCCGCTTTTGATAAGGCACCGCCAGCCGGGTGACAAATTCTACCCTCTGGGTATGGATCATCCCAAGAAATTAAAGGATTTTTTTATTGACGAAAAAGTGCCGAAATTCGAGAGGGATAAGGTTCTTTTATTCTGTGATAAAGAAAATATCATCTGGGTTGCAGGGCACAGGACAGATAATAGAGTAATTACTTCGGAAGAATCCGGGAACATCCTGATGATAAAGATAGAAAAGATGACAAGGAAAAAAGCCCGGGCTGCTGAAAGAATTAAAAAAGATTAAAATTATGAATTAATGATTTTTTTAAGGGAGATCAAAAGTAAATATGAAAAACGATCTGGCAAGCATCCTTATTGATGAAGCAACACTTCAGAAAAGGGTGAAAGAGCTGGGAAAGCAGATATCTCAAGATTACAAAAATGAAACCCCGGTTATGATCTGCATCCTGAAAGGTGGCGTTCTTTTTCTTACAGACCTAATCAAGAATATTTCCATTCCGGTGGAACTCGATTTTATAGCGCTTTCCAGTTACGGAGATACTACCAAATCTTCCGGAGTAGTAAAAATTAAAAAAGACATCGATGCTGATATCACAGATAGACATGTGATCATAGTAGAAGATATTGTAGACAGCGGTCTTACCTTGCAGTATATGAACGACTATTTCAAGCAGCATAAACCCGCTTCTACAAAAATTTGTGCTCTATTGGACAAGCCGAAAGCTCACAAAACAGACATACACATTGATTACTTAGGCTTTGAAGTAGGAAACGAATTCGTAGTGGGTTACGGATTGGATTATGCACAGAAATACCGTAATTTACCTTATATTGGAATATTAAAAGAGGAGATATACACTTAATGCAACAAAATAAAAAAAATAGTCAGAATCCCAAAAAGCAACCCAATGCCCCAAAATTACCGAAAATGAAAAGATCACAGACGATCACGTTCTGGATCGTGCTGTTATTATTTATTGTTGTTGTTTTCCAAATGTCTCGCATGAATAGCACAAAAAATAAAAACATTACATATTCTCAATTTGAAGATTTCTATAAGAATAAAATGGTAAGAAGCATTCAGATAAACGATCGGGATGTAACGCTGCTTCTGGAAGACGGACAAAAACTGTTTGTTTATCTTCCGTTCGATCCGGATGCCAATTTCGTAAAAGAGCTCTCTTCACAAGGAATAAATGTGAATTCACAAAAACCTTCCAAGATGTTGGGAATATTACTTTCCTGGTTCCCATTTCTTATTTTTATTGGAATCTGGATATTCTTGATGAGAGGTATGCGTGGTGGTGCAGGACAGGCTTTCAGTTTTGGGAAAAGCAGGGCAAAGCTTGCTTCTGCTGGTAAAACAAAGGTCACTTTTCAGGATGTGGCAGGTGTCGATGAAGCCAAAGAAGAACTGGAAGAGATCGTGGAGTTCTTGAAAGCACCAAAGAAATTCCAGCGTCTTGGCGGCAGGATACCCCGCGGAGTATTACTTCTGGGAAGACCAGGAACCGGTAAAACACTCCTGGCGAAAGCAGTTGCCGGTGAAGCACAAGTTCCTTTCTACAGCATTAGTGGTTCCGATTTCGTAGAAATGTTCGTTGGTGTGGGTGCATCACGTGTGCGAGATATGTTTATCGAAGCCAAAAAGAACGCTCCCTGTATAGCTTTTATCGACGAAATAGATGCCGTGGGACGCCATCGCGGTTCGGGTTTAGGTGGTGGTCACGATGAACGCGAACAAACCCTGAACCAGTTACTGGTAGAAATGGACGGATTTGATCCTAACGATTCAGTCATCATTATTGCAGCTACAAATCGCCCGGATGTTCTCGATCCGGCACTATTGCGTCCCGGCAGGTTCGATCGTCAGATAATTGTTGATCTGCCCGATATAAGAGGCAGAGAAGGTATTCTGGACGTTCATACACGTAAACTTCCCATTGCCAAAGAAGTAAGCCTTGGCATTATTGCACGAATTACTCCCGGTTTCAGCGGAGCTGATCTGGCAAATCTGGTTAACGAAGCAGCACTTCTTGCTGCAAGTAAGAATAAGAAAAAAATTGAAATGGATGACTTTGAAGAGGCAAAAGACAAAGTAACTCTTGGTAAAGCCAGGAAAAGCAAGGTCATTACAGATGAAGATAAAAAGATCACTGCTGTCCATGAAGTGGGTCACGTTCTCTGCTCTCTATTCCTGGAAAAAGTGGAACCAATCCATAAAGTCACAATTATCCCACGTGGCTTTACAGGTGGCGCAACACACTTCCTGCAAACGGAGAAATCTTATTATTCACGAAGCTATATGGAACAGAGCATCGTAGGATTGATGGGTGGACGTTCGGCAGAAGAGATAATATTTGAAGAAATATCCACCGGCGCATCTAACGACATCCAGAGAGCTACAGACTTGGCAAAACAAATGGTGTGCAATTGGGGCATGAGCGATAAGATCGGCCCGATGACAGTAGCCAAGAAAGAAAGCCAGATCTTTTTGGGCAGAGACATTTCACAGCATGAGAACATCAGCGAAGAAACAGCCAGGATCATTGATTCTGAGATACGAAGAATAATAATAACAGCCCATAAAAAATCACTGGAAATATTGGCAGATAAACGAAAACTTCTAGAAGAAATGGCAGAAGAACTACTTGAGAAAGAAACCCTGGATACTGATGAAATATTCGCTCTGGCTAAGAAATCGGTAGGTAAAAAGGAACAGGAATTTCTGAAAAAGAAATTCGCCAGAATCCAGGACATCAAGAGGGATATCTCCAAAGCTGCCAAAAGAGCTAAAATCAGGAAAGAAGCAAAACGTCAAACAAAACCGGAAGCAGTTAAAACAGATATTCCAAAAGAAAATAAATCCGTTCCTGAAAAAAAAGTTAAAGAAAAAAAAGAAACTGAGAAATAAATTATTCTCTTTTTAAAGGATGAAGATATGAACCAGATGCACGGAACAACTATAATCGGTGTAAAACGAGATGGTAAGGTAGCTGTGGGTGGTGATGGACAGGTCACTCTGGGTAATACGGTGATAAAAGCCACAGCACAGAAAATCCGAAAACTGTTTGAAGGTAAAGTGATCGCCGGCTTCGCTGGAGCAACTGCCGACGCCTTCACACTTTTTGAAAAATTTGAAGGCAAATTAAAGGAATACAAGGGTAATTTGAAACGAGCGGCTGTGGAATTAGCAAAAGACTGGCGTTCCGATAAGATCCTGCGCAGGCTGGAAGCAATGATAATTGTTGCAGATACAAATTCCCTGCTCATTATTTCCGGTACGGGTGATGTGCTGGAACCCGATGAAGGAGTTGTGGGAATCGGTTCGGGTGGAAGTTATGCTGTAGCCGCTGCCAAAGCATTACTACATGAATCAAAACTTTCGGCAAAAGAGATCGTGGAAAGATCACTTAAAATAGCAGCCGAGATCTGTATTTATACTAATGACCAAATTACTATCGAGGAATTATAATGAAAAGATTTACGCCAACAAAAATAGTAGAAGAACTGGATAAATACATAATCGGACAGGATAAAGCCAAACGTGCTGTAGCAATAGCGCTTCGTAACAGATGGCGCCGTCAGCAGGTAAAAGGTGAACTTCAGCATGAGATCATGCCTAATAATATTATTCTTATCGGACCTACCGGAGTTGGTAAAACCGAGATCGCCCGTCGTCTTTCACGGTTGGCAAATGCACCTTTTATCAAAGTGGAAGCTTCCAAATTTACAGAAGTGGGTTATGTGGGGCGTGATGTGGAATCTATGGTGCGTGAACTTATGAACATTGCCCTGAGTATCGTGCGTATTGAAATGACCAATCAGGTGCAGGCAAAAGCCAGAAAGAACGCACGTAACCGGCTTATCGATATTCTGTATCCACGCCAGCCTGTAGCTCCCAACGAAACTGAAGAAGAAACACAGCTAAAATCTGAAAGATATAAACGTATTCGTAAAAAAATGGAAAAACTCTTCGATAGCGGTGAATTGAACGAACGGGAAGTGGAAGTAAGTGCGGAACGACCCAAGCCTTCTCATATAGAAATATTTTCACAAACAGGTATGGAGAATATCGATTTTCATATCGGAGACATAATGGCTGGCATCCTTCCTTTTAAAAAAGGTGATAGAAAGAAAAAAATGAAAGTGAAAGAAGCCTATAATTACCTGGTTGATGAAGAATCCGGCAGACTGGTTAAAAGAGAACAAGTTATCGAAGAAGCCAAGAACAGAGTAGAAAACAATGGCATCATTTTCATTGATGAGCTCGATAAAATTGCCGGTAGTGAGAACCTGGTGGGTGCCGATGTTTCACGATCCGGAGTGCAAAGAGACCTGCTTCCCATTGTAGAAGGTTCCAATGTTCCCACCAAATACGGACTTATAGATACCTCTCATGTTCTGTTCATTGCTGCGGGAGCTTTCAATGTTTCCAAACCTTCCGATCTTATCCCCGAATTGCAAGGTAGGTTCCCCATCCGTGAAGAACTGAACAGTCTTTCCAAAGAAGATCTGGAAAAGATCCTGCTCTATCCTAAGAATTCCCTCACAAAACAGTATAAAGCGCTTTTTGCTGCTGAAGGTGTTAAACTGGATTTCGAAGATGATGCGGTAACCGAAATTGCTGATTTCGCATCCAGGGCAAACGAAAAAATGGAAGATATCGGAGCACGACGACTACATACTATCATGAACGCTCTGTTGGATGATTATCTTTTCGATATGCCTGATAAAAAATTTAAAACCGCTTTTATTACAAAGGATATGGTCGAAAAGAAACTGAATAAGATCATCACCGATGAAGACCTCTCCAAATATATTTTATAATGAAAATAGAATCATATTCTTTCGGTTCTATTCTGATAGATGGGGAAAGCTACACCAGCGATCTGATAATTTTTCCCGGGAAGGTTAAAGCATCCTGGTGGAGGAAACGCTCGCATAAAGTGGAATTGGAAGATATTCCCGATCTGATGGAAGCAGAAGTGGATGTGATCATCTTTGGTACCGGAGCTTATGGTCTTATGAAGATTAAAAAAAAAGTTATCGAGCATTTTGATAACAAAAACATTAAATTGATAATCGAACAGACCGGCAAAGCTGTGGATATTTACAACGAAATATCAGAAAACAAGAAAGTGATCGCAGCCTTGCATTTGACGTGTTGAAATGGAATTTTATGAATAAAACTCTAAGTATCAGGGATTTAAAAAAAATAAATCATTTACCTTTAAATACGATAATAAATGGAGACTGTGAAAAAATCTTAAGTAATAATTCAACATTCCCAGATAGTAAGATTGATTTAATAGTTACATCACCTCCTTATGCTGATAGAAGAAAAAAAACTTATGGTGGCATAGAACCTGAAAAGTATATTAAATGGTTTTTAACAAAAAGTGAACAATTTTACAGAATTTTAAAACCTGAAGGAACATTTATTTTAAATCTTAAAGAGAAAGCTTCAAATGGTGAACGAGACACTTATGTTATTGAGTTAATTCTTGAATTAAAGAAACAAGGTTGGTTATGGACGGAAGAATTTATTTGGCATAAAAAAAATTGTTTTCCCGGAAAATGGCCAAATCGTTTTAGAAATGCATGGGAACCCTTCTTTCAATTTAATAAACAGAAAGAATTTAAAATGTATCAGGAAGAGGTTATGATTCCAATTGGAGAATGGGCAGAAAATAGATTAACAAATATTAGCGAAAAAGATGAAATTAGAACTAAATCAAAATCGAAAAGTGGTTTTGGAAGAAATGTTGCTAATTGGAAAAATAGAAAGGAAGTATATCCCTCAAATGTTCTTCATTTACCAACGGAATGTTCAAATAGAAATCATAGTGCTGTTTTCCCAACATCCATTCCTGATTGGTTTATCAGATTGTTCACAAAATCAGGTGATGTCGTTTTAGATCCATTTCTTGGTTCTGGAACAACAGCTTTAGCAGCTAAAAAACTTAAAAGAAATTATATCGGTATTGACATCAAAAAAGAATATTGTGAACTATCCAAAAATAATTTAGAAAAAAAGGGGAGATAAGAATGCATAGTGAAAGAGCAAAATTGATAAATGTTTATATTCAAGAACATCCAGATGTAGAAGTAGGAAAATGGCCATTAGAAATTGGAGGGAAAAAGAAAATTTTACCTTTTTATAAAATTCCTATAAAAGAATATTTAAACTTCAATATCAATAATGGTCGTTTCTCATTGGAAAAAGAACAAAAAGAAGCTGAACTTAATAGAAAATTAGACTCAACAAATGAAAAAGATGAAATAATTATCAAACACCTTCTTTTAGAAATTGATACAGAAATGAAAAAAGCCGAATTACTAAAAGAAGATATCAGAAAAAAGGGGCAATTAGAACCGGGTGTAGTTACACATGATGGATTTGTTATCAATGGTAATCGAAGAATGGCAGTTATAATGGAACTGCACGAAGAAGAACCCACGGGCAAATGGGATAGCCTTGATGTAATTAGATTACCATCTTCCATAAGTGAGAAAGATTTATGGAAAATTGAAGCAGGTTTACAATTATCTATGGCTAAAGTTGTAGACTACCATCCTGTAAATGAGTTATTGAAAATAAAACAAGGAAGACAAGCTGGACTTACTGTAAAAGAAATTTCAGCAGCGTTATATGGAAGGTCTGAAGATTGGGTTATAGAATCTCTTGAAAGGTTACAATTAATTAATCAATTTAATCAATTCTTTGGTAGTCATGGAAACTATGGATTGATAAAGCGATTTGGATTGCATGAATATTTTATTAACATACAAAAAAGTATTATCTCATCAAAAAGTAAATATAATGTAACTAAGAAAGATATTCAAAAAAGGATAGAATATGCATTCGCTTTAATTAGAGCTTCAATAATAAATAAAAAAAATAAATCAAAATCAATTACACATATGGATATTCGTAGATTAGGTAAGATTTTTGCAAATCTAGATGCAGAAGAAGCTTTTCTAACAAATTTAAAAGACACAAAAGATTCCAGAAAGATAGATGCTGAAATAATTATTGATGATTTTCAGAATGCTGTTGAGGTATTGAAAAATCAAGCTGATAAAGATAAACCATTGATATTAATCAATAGAGCATTGAAAGCTCTTGAAAATATTGATATAAAGAATAAGCATTTTAAAGAAGAAAAAGTGAAACTAATTATGATTAAATTATCAAAATGTGTTAGAAAACTCGAGAAAATACTTGAAATAGAATTAGGCAATTGATAGAATTAAATGGTTTTCATTAATATTAAATCAAAAAAAATAGTTATTCAATCCTCGGATAAAGAAATTTTTAACTGGAAACATCAACTTTTTTTTGTTACTTTATCTGACTTTACATTTGATGAAAATAAACAGAGTTATGTCTTTTCTGATAATACACAGATTATAAAAACGTTAAACGAAGTTATTCAATATTTCGATGAAGAAAAAATTAAATATCAATGTGATGAGAAAACTGAAAACATTATTTCAGATTTTGAAAAAGAAAATAAAGAATACAAATATTCATTAAAAAAAGGAATTCAGATTAAAAAGGATAAATGTTTTAAAGCAAATATAGTTAAATTTATTCGAGAATTAAAATCATATCAGAAAGTTGGAGTTAATCATTTATTAGAGATTAAAAATGGTGCAAATTTTTCAGTTCCAGGAAGTGGTAAAACTTCTGTAATATATGCTGTTTATGATATATTAAGAAGTAAAAATATTATAGATAAAATATTTGTTATTGGTCCGAGGAGTTGTTTTTACCCTTGGGAGTTCGAATCTGTAGAATGTTTTGGAAAACAATTAGAAAGCGCAAGATTATCAGGCTCTAAATCATACCGGACAAGTTTATATATTCAATCAGATAAATTCGAACTATTTCTTTGTACATATCAAACTGCTTTAAATGATATTTCAGAAATTATAAGATTATGTAAACAAAATAAAGTTTTCCTAATTATTGATGAATCACACAATATAAAAAAATTTGAAGGAGGTAAATGGTCCGAAGCTTTATTAAAAATATCTCCACATGCAGTTCGTCGAGCAATTCTTTCAGGGACTCCCATGCCAAATGAATATAAGGATTTATGGACACAACTCACATTTTTATGGCCAAATGAGCAAATTCTTGGTAGTCGAATTAATTATAATAACTTTATTAATAACAATAAAGATAATTTTATTCACAATTATTTGATTAATAATGTAAATCCCTTTTTTATGAGAGTTACAAAATCAGATTTACAACTTCCGAAATTTAAAATTAAAAAATACTTATTAGATTTGAAACCTATTCAATCGAGCATATATCGAACTATTGCAGTAAAATATTTAAAAGATATTGAAGTTATACCTACCGAAAGAATCAGATTAAGACAATGGCGTAAAGCAAAAATGATCAGATTAATACAGGTGTCTTCAAATCCAGCATTATTATCACAATATTCAGAAGAATTTAATATTCCTCCTTTAGATCAAAAGGGAGCTTCAGTAATACAACTTATTGAGAATTATCCTGATTACGAAATTCCTGCTAAATTTGAGATGACAATTAAATTAGCTAATGATTTATTAAATAAGGGTGAAAAAGTGATAATATGGACTTCATTTATATTGAATATAAAGATGTTGAAGAAATATTTAAAAGACGCATTTATTATATATGGAGCAATTCCATTAGATGAAAATGAAAACGTAGAATTTAATAGAGAGCAGCAGATAAAGCAATTCAAAGAAATTGATAAACCTTCGATTTTAATTGCTAATCCAGCAGCATGTGCAGAATCAATTTCATTGCACAAGGTATGTCATCATGCAATATATTTTGATAGAACTTTCAATTGTGCACAATTTATTCAGTCAAAAGATAGAATACATAGGATTGGGTTAGCTTCTAATGAAATTGTTACTTATCATATTCTTTTAGCAAATAAAACAATTGATGAAACTATAGATAGAAGACTTATAGAGAAAGAAAAAAGAATGATAGAAATTTTAGAAAATGATCTACCAATTGGTTCTTTTGAAACAGAAAATTATGAAATGGTTCAATCATCTGATGAAGAATTACTGGATTTCGAAGAAACAATAAAAGATTTGAGATCAAAATATAAATTATAATAATGCCATTCTTACCTAGCCTACAAGAATTAAATGAATTAAATCGAATTTTATTAATAGTTCATGAACTCAGAGATAAAAACAATGAATGTTCAATAAAATCTGTAATAAAATATAGCTCTTCAATCACTTTTGGTGGTCGTTATTTCGATCATTTTCAAACACTTCGACTATGTACTCAATCAAATTTTGTTTCAGTAAGTAAAAACATGATTAAGCTTAATGAATTAGGATTTCAATTTTTAAAACTAAATCCAGATCAATTTTATGAAATAACAACTCAACAAAAAGATTTTGTTTCAAAAGAATTAATCTTTAATGGTTTATGGATGTCCAAAGCTCGCGATTTATTTTTAAGCTTTAACCTTAATTATATATTAGGTACATACGATTTATCATTATTTGATGATTTTTTACCTAAAAGATTAAATCCAATTATCAATTTATTAAAACAACTTAATATCATAGTAATAGAAGACAACAAAATCATTGTAGTCTCAAAATATGTTCCATATGTGAATAATTTACTTTCAGAGAAAAAGTCACTTTCTCAAGACGATTTAGAAAAAATATTACAAGAAAATCGAACTATTGCTGATCTTACTGAAAATGCTGTTCTTGAATATGAACGAAAGAGACTCTTAAATCTTGGTAAAGAAAAAGAAGCAAAACTAGTAAGAAGAATAAGTAAACTAAATTCAAATGCAGGTTATGATATTGAATCATTTAATGGCGATAAACCCTTATTTGATTATGATAGACTTATCGAGGTGAAATCGTACAAAGGTGAGAAAATAAGATTTTTTTGGTCTTCAAACGAAAAAAGAGTAGCAGAAGAAAAAGGAAATAATTATTGGATTTATTTGGTTTGTAATTTCAAGAAAAAGAGACAGATCGAACCTATCATGATGCAAAATCCTGCAAAGAATCTTTTTAAAATTAAGACCTTAAATATTTCCGCTGCTTCTTATTTAATTGAACAGGAAGGTGATATTCCTTTAATACCTATTTATGAAAAAAATACTAAAGGATATAAGTTAAAAATATAATAAATACTTGTGTAAATAAATTCATGTTTTAAAAAGTGTTATTATTATGATTGATAAATTAATTTGGAGAAATTAGTGAAATACAATTCAGGAAAAGAAAAATAAAAAGGTTAATTATGAATTTAAAAAATGATGAAATAATTTATAGCGTTACAATAGGTGAAATACAATTTGAAGCAAAAAGATACATTGGTCGTGAACTTACAGAAGACGAAATTTATTATGCAACGAAGGGTATTGACTGGGGTTTATCTACAGATATTGAAATTGTATTCCAAACAGCAATTGAAGATGCAGTTGAACTTTCAAACAAATATAATAAGGAGCAACCATGAAAAGAATTTTAGTCTTTACCCTTTTGATATTTAGTCTTTCATTCTTAAATGCAGAAGTCATTACTGTTGAACTTCCCCCAGCAGATACTCTCACTCTTGAACCCTATACCACTTTCGATTTCGTTGAAATAGATGAATCTTCGGCTATCGTCAAAAGTCGTGTGTGGGAAAATGTATATTGGACCCTGAACGATTCCGGTTGTAAGAATCGCATCTTTCCTTTTAACAGGAATGGTGAGCTTTACCGCGCTGAATGGTATAAAGAAAAAGATGGCGGTGTATATATCGGTGATGCTGTAAATATCGACTGGGAAGATATGGCAACAGATAATGACGGCAACCTGTATATCGGGGCTTGCGGCAATAACTTTAATGCACGCCGTGACCTGGCTATCTACATTCTGAAAGATCCACAGCCTTATTCTACCGGTACAACCCGCTATTTTCATAAAATCAATTTCTATTACCCGGAACAGACCGAATTTCCTGCCGTTCCCAATAACTATGACTGCGAAGCAATTTTCTGGGCAAACGGAAAACTGTACCTGCTCACCAAACACCGTGCCGATACCCAGACTCATATTTACCGTTTCGACAGCATGGATCCTTTGAAAGAAAACCCGGTAAAATTACTGGGTACTTTCGAGATCGGTGGAATGGTCACTTCTGCTGATGCTTCTACAGATGGAAAAAAGCTGGTTGTGCTCACGTATAATTCTATCTGGCTTTTTGAAAGTGAAACCGGTGATTATTTTCATGGGAAGATCTCCTGGCTTCCTATAAAAGCAAAACAATGTGAAGCAATTTGTTTTGACGATGATACAACTTTGCTAATAACCAATGAACAAAAGGAGCTTTTTGAAGTAAAGCTGGATATGCTGATAGAAGTAAAATAAAAGTTTTACAAAACCCTTTATAGATATACAAGGAGAGTAATTCAATGAAAGTTAAAACAGTTATTATCTTATTCTTGATTTTCTTATTTCTGATAATTCTTCTTCAAAATACAGAAGTTGTTGATTTTAGTATTTATTTCTGGAAGATCAGTATGTCACGGATAATTTTATTGCCTTCTATTCTGATTATGGGATTTGTAATCGGTTTCATAACTGCCAAAATTCATAAAAAAAAGCATCAGCCCAGAACAAAAGAAGAAGGTAGTGAATAAGATGATAGCCTCCTGCGGGTTGATATGTACGGAATGCCCGGCTTATATAGCCCACAAGAATGATGACCAACAACTAAGAATAAAAACAGCAGAAGAATGGTCAAAGATGTACGAAGCAAAATTAAAACCCGAGATCATTAATTGCGTAGGTTGCCTGGAAACCGAAGGAACACTGTTCCATCATTGTTTGGAATGTAAGATCAGGGCTTGCTGCAGGAAGAAGAATTTAGCTAATTGTGCTTATTGTGAAGATTTCGGATGTGAGGAAATCACTGAATTTTTGAACCTGGTTCCCGAAGCAAAAAAAGTTCTGGATGATATTAGGGCAAATCTGAAATAGTCTAAAGAAAAAAGCCGCACTATTGCGGCTTTCGAATTACAGTATTTACAACAATTTTATTTATTTTCTTCTTTTTCTTTCAGAGCATTCTGTTTCTCAGCATAAAAGAACATCTCTTCCAGCGTTTTATATTTATCGAAAATCTTAAAAGTTTCCTGTAACTGAGTATCTTCCTGAATTGCAATTTTATATTGCTCAACATCCCCAAACTTGCGCCCGATGATATTACTGTTCACTTGATTTTCGATCCAGCTATAAGTACTATCTACTTCAGATTGTTCAAATTCAATTCCTTCTTTTTTGGCAAATTGTAAAAACTCCTTGAACAGCTTATTCCCTATTCTGAAATTCTTTGTGATTTCATTTTCATGATCTATCATATAATTAACAGAAAAATTAAAAAAGGTGTTTTTTCTTCTCAGTTCCACGCCCAGGTTGGTAAGACGGGATTGTTCGATCTCGATATCGGGATTGATTCCCCCGCCACCATACACTTTTCTGCCTTTGGAAGTGTAATAGACATTCTTATGATTTTTCTCGTCAGCTTCTTTTTCCATCTCTTCGATTTCTTCCTGGGTTATATCACCATTCTTAACCCGTTCATCTTTCAAAAGTTTATCATTCAGATCTTTATGAATGCATCTGCCGGAATTTATATAGTACTTGGCAGTAGTAACTTTTATTCCATTACCGTCCGAAAGTGGAAATAATCTCTGTACGGAACCCTTTCCAAATGAAGTTTTACCAACAACAAGCCCTTTATCCCAGTCCTGAAGAGAACCGGCAAAGATTTCTGATGCACTGGCAGAACCGCCATTGATGAGAACAATTAGAGGATATCCCGATCTTATCCGATTGTATTTTGTATAATAATCCAAATTTGTCTGTTTAGTTCTTCCCTTTGTGAATACCACGCGTTTATTTTTTCCGATAAATTCGTTAACTGTGTTAATAGCTTCGTTTAAAAGTCCTCCGGGATTAAATCTGAGATCGATGAGAAGACCACGAATACCCTCTGCCTCCAGATTATCGAGCGTAGCTCTTAATTCCTTTGTGGTGTTTGCATTGAACTGCCTGATCCTGATGTATCCCACACCATTATCCAGTTTGAAAGCATATGGAATACTCTTTACTTTGATTATATCGCGTATGATCTCAAAATCCAGTTCTCCTTCTACGCCCGGTCGTAAAATGGTGATAGTAACCTTTGTCCCAGGTTCTCCACGCATCAGCTTGATAGATTCATCAGTTTTCATACCAACAATATTTTTACCATCTACTTTACTTATTTTATCACCTGCCATAATTCCCATTCTATAGGCCGGAGTCCCTTCAATTGGTGAAACTACAGTGATATAGTCACCCTTTTTATCGATCGATATTCCCAATCCACCGAATTCCCCTTTTGTATCTGTGCTGAAGCGGTCAAATTCATCCGGAGTGAAATAAGTTGTATGCGGATCGGTTTCTTTTAACATACCATCGATGGCAGATTCAATCAATTCATCGATATCCAGATCATCAACATAATTTTCCCGCAATTTGAAAAGCACTTCATTGAACAGTTTTAATTTTTTATACAGGTTAGTTTGATTGGGGTTTTTTGCTATTACATTCTGTGTGTTAAATAACAGGATAAAAACAATCAGCCAACCAATAAAGCTAATTGAAATTACCCATTTACTTGTTTTATCCAATTTCATATCGAAACCTTCCTCAATTTATCTTCCATAATTTTCATTATTTCATTATGAATTTCTTCCACACTTTTTGTACCATCAACAATAATATAGCGTTTTTTTTCTCTTTTCGCAATTTCTATAAAACCCTTGCGTACTTTTTTATGGAATTCAATAGATTCCATTTCCAATCTATCGGCATCTTGCTTCGAAATCCTGGATAATCCGATCTCAGCCGGAAGATCGACCAGGAAAGTAATATCCGGCTTGATTCCAAACGTTGCAAACTTAGTTATTGTGTCAATAAGCTTTATATCAATTCTTCTGGCAGCTCCCTGATAGGCAAGCGTGGAATCGTAATAGCGATCGGAAATAACCATCTTGCCTTTTTGTAAAGCAGGTATTATCCATTCACCTGTATGCTGGCTGCGGCTTGCCATATAAAGCAGTACTTCTGTTTCTGGAAGCATCTCTTTATTTTCTGTGCTTAAAAGAAGCTTCCTTATTGCTTCGGATATTTTGGGTCCACCCGGTTCTCTGGTAAGAAAAACACTCCAACCTTTTTCTTCAAGATATTCTTTAAGAAGTTTTGCCTGGGTGGATTTACCGCATCCTTCTATTCCCTCAAAAGTAATAAATAGTCCTTTCATGAATCATATCCTTCTATCTTTTGCAGCATATTTAATCTCATTATTACAGCATTTTCTACAGGGTCTCGATAATAATTACCTCTTAAACCGATCTGTTCAAAACCAATTTTTTCATAAAGAGCTATTGCTTTCTGATTCGATTCTCTTACTTCAAGAGTGAATTTAAAACACCTTTCATACAACAATTTACTAATAATGAACTTTACCAGTTTTGCACCAAAACCCATTCTCTGGAAATTTGCGGTAATACCAATATTTGTTATTGTAAATTCATCGAGAAGTTTCCAGCCGCAGATATAACCAATTATCTCTTTGTTCTCATCCTTTTGCAAAACATACGTATAATGCCCCTTGATCTCTTCGCTGAACATCGCTTCTGACCAGGGAACAGAAAAGAGTTCTTTTTCCAATTCCATCATTATTGGTATATCAGCAATTTCCATTTCACGTATAGTCACTTTCATCAGTAATATAACTTCTGTCCGGGATGAATGATAACGATCCCGTTTTTGTTTTTTAGATTATTCATCGAGATAATTCTATTCTGGGAAACTCCCAATTTTGCTGCTATAGCACCTACAGTCTCACCTTTTTTTACTTTATAATATTTATCACTTTTAGATGAACTTGAGCCGGATGATGATCCATATAATTTCAATTTCTGTCCTGGATAAATAACATTCGATCTCAAATTATTCAGGCTTTTTATCCTGGCTACAGTAGTTTTATACTTCCTGGCAATATCGTAAAGTGTATCTCCTTTTTTTACAATATGATGTGTAAAAAAACCTGCATTCTTTTTGAGGAATTGCTTCTCTATCTTTACCAATTCTTTGTGATCGATATTGTTTCCATCTGGAATGAGTATCGAATATTCACCGGGTGGAAGTACAACATTATTAACGGCTGAATATTTTTTCCTGTTTCGTTTGTAAATTTTTATCCAGGGATTAAACTCTAACACTTTTCCAATTGAGGTGCCCTGAAATTTTGCCCAGTTGTCGATCTTATAATGTCCTTTCAGTTTTATTTTCTCACTATGAGTATTGTCCATAAGTGGTTGTTGACGTTCGAACTTCCTTCCAAAAATAGTTTCTTCGTTTTCAAATATCATTTTAATGGCTGCTGCACGCCACACATATTGATGAGTTTCATCCACTCTCATCAGGAGATCGAAGAAATCATACGCTTCCTGCTGCCGTATAACTTTGGCAATGCTGCCAACACCGGCATTGAACGAACTCATCGCCAGAAGCCAGTCCTTTGCACCTCTATCGGAAAGATAATGATATGCATTTTTCAAGTATTTGGCAGCTGCATCTGTTGATAATAACACATTGCGTCTTTCATCTATGAATGAATTGATCCTCATGCTGTAACCCTTAGCTGTTTTAGGCATAAATTGCCAGATACCAACTGCTCCCACGCGAGAACCTGCCATGGGATTCAACTGACTTTCTGCAATTGCTATGTATTTTGTATCTAGAGGAATGTCGTATTGAGAAAAAATAGAATCAAAAATTGTAAAATACTTTCCGCTGCGGGGAATAAAATTATGAGCTGTTTTCAATTCCTGCCGATAAATTGTTTCAAATTTTTTGTAGATCCTTTCATTTGTAAGATCAAAAACACGTCCGGCAAATATGATGGAATCCGGGATTTGGAAATCTGTATTCACAGCTACACGACTGTTGGAAATCTCAAGCTCCTGAACTAGTGAATCCGCTGTAAAATTGAGCTCCTCTATAATATTATATAAAGAATCAATTTCAATATTTTTTAAATCAATCATCTGCTGCAAAGAATCTTCCGGAGTAAGAGCTTGATTCAACGGAAGTATTCGTTCATCGTCACTAATAATTTTTTGAGGTACACTTTTGTGATAACTGCATCCAAATAATAAAGAAATCAGCAGCAGTAATATTAAAAATGATCTCATAAAATCCCGTTAAACCTTATTGTTGTATTTTTCGTAATAATTCATATATTCACCGGAATGAATATCCTCCACCCATTCCTGGTGATTTTTAAACCAGAGAATTGTCTGCTCAAGTCCTTCATCAAAATTTATAACAGGTTTCCAGCCCAGTTCATTTTTTATCTTGCTTGAGTCCATAGAATAACGGAAATCGTGCCCCTTTCTATCCAGAACAAAACTGATAAGATCATGGGAACATTTCATTAGATCGAGAATATGCTTAACTAGAACAAGATTTTTCCATTCGTTTTTTGCTCCGGCATTATATGTTTCACCCGAACGTCCTCTGTGAAGAACAAGATCGATAGCTTTGCAGTGATCCTCTACGTGTATCCAGTCTCGAATGTTTTTCCCATCACCATAAATTGGAAGTTCTTTCCCTTGAAACGCATTATTAATCATCACTGGAATAAGCTTTTCCGGAAATTGGTAGGAACCATAATTATTACAGCTTCGAATTATATTAACTTTTTGCCCGTATGTTTGATGAGCAACACGAATAAGCATATCTGCAGCAGCTTTGCTGGCAGCATAAGGATTATTGGGAGCAAGTTTGGCATCTTCCGCAACTGAGCTGTTGCTTGGAATAGAACCATAAACCTCATCGGTAGAGATTAGAACAAACTTCTTCACTTTGTATTCACGTGAATAATTGAGCAGTATCTGCGTGCCCAGGATGTTGGTCTGAAGAAAAAGATCGGGATTGATAATGCTTCTATCTACATGAGATTCCGCAGCAAAATGAACCACGAAATCGGGATTGAACTGCTCGAATACATTCTTTACATCTGCCTGGTTGGAAACATCACCTCTCATAAAAGCGTAATTGGGATTTTCTTCTATCATCTCCAAGTTATATAAATTGCCTGCATACGTAAGTTTATCAAAATTTATGATCTTGTAATCTGGATATTTTCTGATCAGGTAGCGGATAAAATTGGAACCGATAAAACCGGCTCCACCGGTAACAAGGACTATTTTGGGTAGGTTTTCATTATTTAATCCCTTCGCATTGAAGAAAGCGAAATTTTCTTTAATTTCTTTTTTCATTTAATGTCCCTATTTGAAAAAAAGGAGTAACAGATAAAAAACAGGGGCAGCGATCTGCAGGCTGTCGAATCTGTCCAGAACTCCACCGTGTCCGGGTAAAATAGATGAGCTATCCTTAATTCCTACATCCCTTTTCAACATTGATTCAAAAAGGTCTCCGAACTGACCAAATATTCCAACTGATACAGCCAACAATATTGCTTGTATTACAGTAAAATCAAAGATCCATGCTGCTGCAAATGCACCAATTAAAGCAGATAATACTCCTGCAAAATAACCTTCCAGCGATTTATTGGGACTTGCTTTGAATATTCCGCGATGATTACCAAAAGCCCTGCCAACAAAGTAAGCTGCTGAATCTGTGATCCAGATAAGTGAAATCAAGCTTATAATAAGAAAAGCACCACTATCCAATAAACGTATTTTATAAACAGCCGCCAGGAAAAATGCAGTGTATATCATGGAGAATATTGTCGCAGTAATTCGATTAAATGTTCCTTGTGATCTACCTGAAATCAGGTCTTTTCCCATTACCAGTATGAATACAAGAAGAAGTGCTGCCAGTATCTGGGGAAATGAATAAAAAATCACAGCCGCAAAAACAAAAACGCTTGCAGGAATACTCAATAGCGATAATTCAATACCTTTTATTAGAAATATCTCACGCAATTCATACGTCTGCACAAATACTACAAGGGCAATAAAACTGAACAAAGCAATACCACCTGTATAGAAAATAAACAGAATTGCAGGTATAAAAAAAGATGCTATTAATAATCTTTTCACAAGTTCCATTATCTCGTACCAAATCTTCTTTTCCGTTGTTGGAAATCGAGCATAGCCCGGATGAATTCTTCCCGGCTGAAATCAGGCCAGAGAGTTTGCGTGAACCAGAATTCGGCGTATGCACTTTGCCAGATGAGGAAGTTTGAAAGCCTTTCTTCCCCGCTGGTTCGGATCACCAGATCTACTTCCGGCATACCGGCTGTATACAGATAATCACTTACTATTTTTTCGGTTATTTCGCCATCCAATTTACTACCAGAACGCGCATCAGCTAAAATCTCATTAAAAGCGTCCAGGAGCTCTTTTCTGCCACCATAATTCATTGCCACATTCAAATGCAATCCAGTGTTTTTCCAGCTTTTTTTACATGTTTCCATAACTCGTTTATTATATGATTCATCCAACTTTTCCCTGCTGCCAATAAATCTGATATTTACATTATTCTTTATCAGTTCATCTATTTCTTTAACCAGAGAATCCATAATAAGTTTCAGCAGATAGGAAACTTCTGTTTTGGTGCGTCCCCAGTTTTCAGTGGAAAAAGCATAAATAGTAAGGTACTCCACACCAGCTTCCACAGCGGTTTCTACAATTCGGCGAACAGCTTTCACACCTTCTTTATGCCCGTTAATGCGTTTTGTTTTATGTTTTTTTGCCCAACGTCCGTTCCCATCCATAATAATAGCAATGTGACGTGGTATTTTTGATTTATCAAGTTCATTAATTAATTTCTTGTAGTTCATATTGATTCTCCAACAAACCTATTACCAATTTAACGAGTTTAATTGATTCAACCATTTATTTCTTCTTCTCAGCCATGAATTTTAGATAGGCATTCATAAAAGCACTGATATTTCCATCCATAACGCTGGAAATATTTCCGGTTTCATAATTTGTGCGATGGTCTTTCACCATCTGATAGGGATGGAAAACATAAGATCGTATCTGGTTGCCCCAGCCGATATCTGTTTTAGCATTTTCAAGTTGCTTTCGTTCTTTTTCGCGTTCTTCTTCCCGTAATTGAAACAAGCGTGATTTCAAAATCTTCAAAGCAACATCACGATTAATAATCTGTGAACGCTCATTCTGACATTGAACAACAATATTTGTAGGAAGGTGAGTTATCCGCACGGCAGAATCTGTTGTGTTTACACCTTGTCCGCCTTTACCGCTGGCTCGGTAAGTATCTATCCTCAATTCCTTCGGATCGATCTCGATATCTGCATCATCTTCAATAATGGGACATACGAAAACAGATGCAAAGGACGTCTGCCTTTTGCCCTGTGCATTAAATGGTGATATTCTAACCAGTCGGTGAATACCTGATTCCGCCTTTAAATTACCGTAAACATAATCACCAAAGATTTCCACAGTAACGCTTTTTAATCCTGCTTCATCCCCCGGTAAGTAATCTACGGTCTCTGCTTTGAAACCCGATTTTTCTGCCCAGCGGTTGTACATACGCAACAGCATTTCCGCCCAATCCTGCGATTCGGTTCCACCAGCTCCGGGATGAATAGTTAAGATCGCTCCGTTAAAATCGGATTTACCGTTTAATAAAAACTGAGTTTCTACATCATCTATAAAAGGTTTTATTTCTAACAATTCGCTAACAGCTTCTTTCAATAATGAGTCTGTGAAATCTTCTCTCAGCAGCACGATATATGTATGCAGGTCTTCACTTATCTGTTGTAATTTATTTTCTTTTTCAAGCTGTAAACGCAGCTTATTAATTTCTCTGGTTACTTTTTGTGCTCTTTTCTGATCGTTCCAGAAATCGGGCTTGTTCATCTCCCTTTCGTAAAGTTCGATCTGCTGCTCGATCTGAGTAGTGTCAAAGTAACCTCCTGATATAAGAGATTCGATCTGTAATTTTCTGTACTTCTTTTTGAAAATCTATATATTCCATTAATTTCTCCTGAACTTATTAAGTTAAATATTTGTTAACCATATATTTTGTCTAATAATTTATTAATAAAAACTTCCCGGTAGAAGATAGGTTTTTATTTCTTCATTGTAATACCTGTCGGTCATGGTAGCTATAAAATCTCGTGCCTTTTCTGCAATGGAAAAAGTATTCATATATTTTTTGTTCTTCCTGTTTAGAAATTGTGTAAAGATTTTTGAGTTATAGTTTTTCTTTTCGATATCCTGCATGTATTGTTCAAAAAGAATTTCCATGCTTTTATCAATGATAGTACGGGCTTTTTTTACATTGTCATCTGTATAAATGCGTAAATAATTGAATTTCTTCAGTTTAAGAAGGTAGTGGGAAGTTTCATCATCGAACGCTATAAAATCTTTTTCAAAACTATTTAATATTACGCTCTTTACCAGGTTATCTATAATTTGACTGTTCGTATTTCCCAGATATTCAGCACAATCTTCCGGTATTTCTTCCCGTTTCAGGATGTTCAGGCGAATAGCATCTTCAATATCCTGCCCTATATAAGCTATCGTATCTGAAATGCGAACAATGCAGCCTTCCAAAGTAGCCGGCATCCAATCAGCTTTTTTACCACTCTTTTTCTTTTCTGTGTAAATCCTGATGTCTTCTTCCGTCTTTTTGCGATTGGGTTTCAATACAGTATGATGTACTTCTCCATCGTGTGAAATTATACCATCACGTACCTGGAAGGTCAGGTTTAATCCATAACCCTGATGTGCAATATTATCAACAATATGAAGGCTTTGAATATTATGATGGAATTCTCCTATTCCGTATTTCATACAGCTTTTACTAAGTGCTACTTCACCATCATGCCCAAAAGGAGAATGCCCCAGATCATGACCCAGCGCTATCGCTTCCACCAGTTCCAGGTTCATCATCAACATTTTACCTACCGTGCGGGAGATCTGGGAAACATAGGTTGTGTGCAGGCTTCGGTTGGAAGTCTCTTCATCGAACATATTGGTGAATGAAAACACTTGTGTTTTACCCTGGTAGCGGCGGTAAGCTCCGCTATGAAGAATACGGTCCCGATCCACTGCAAATGGTGTTCTCATATAACATGTATCTTCCTTTTTCAGGCGGAAGGCATTTTTATTATGACAGGCAAATGGGCTATAATAATTGCTGGCATGCTCGATATTTTTTTCATATATTTTTTTTAGTTCTATTTTATCCATTATTTCTCCAACTCCATTGTAGTTAAATAATTATACTTTCCTGTATTTCATAAAAAAAGGTTCAAACTCTTCTTCTCTTTTCTTTTTTTCGAAAAATGTTTCGATGTGTTCTTCTCCGAGATCCCTTGTAAAACCTTTATTATAAGCTGACTCAAAATCCTTTCTTTCCAGGAAGTGTTGAATGATCCAATCAGCATATTCTTCATGATCGGTGGAAAGTTCTACAATTCCTTCCGGTTTCAGTATTTTCCTGAGCACATCTATAAAATCATGCTGGATAAGCCTGTTTTTATGATGCTTTCGTTTGGGCCACGGATCGGGATGAATAATATAGATCATCTGAAATGATCCTTCCGGTACATAATCTGTAATTTTTTCATCCACAAATAATTTTATTACCCGCACATTTTTATTGATTTTCGGATCAAGCTGACGAATGATCGTTTTGATCCTCTTTTCCTTCAATTCTATCGCCAGAAAATTCACTTCAGGATGTTGAACTGATTTATGTAAAAGGAATTCTCCCCTGCCACTGCCGATCTCCAAGTGAACAGGATTATTGTTTTCAAAAACTTTATAGAAATCCAGCATTTCATTTTCTTCGATCTTAAGCTCGAAGATCTTTCTACTCTCTTCTAACATCTCTTTATCTGTTAACATATTGGTGCTAAAAAAGTTGATACGCTTTTCGTGTCAATAAAACAAGCTTGTTAATAGCAAAAGAACTTATTGAAGTACAGAGAGCCCTTTGTTCCAAAGTCCCTTTTTTACCAATTCTCGTTCCCAAACCTGCTTGCCAGGTCGTAGCTTTATGCGAAAACTGGTTTGGGAATGAGGTTTAAATAATAATATGATCTAATAATTTTCGGAAGATACTTGTTTTCATTTGACACAAATTCGCTCAAAAAA
Organism: Candidatus Cloacimonadota bacterium; assembly: GCA_030621085.1. Classification (GTDB taxonomy): domain Bacteria; phylum Cloacimonadota; class Cloacimonadia; order Cloacimonadales; family TCS61; genus JACNIV01. The sequence goes on from JAUXIJ010000031.1 coordinate 30,293, forward strand.
TTTTGTTTAAATAGAATTAGTTAAATGGAAGGATGAAATGAAAAACATATTGAGTATTTTATTTACATTAATTGTGTTAAATCTTTTCGCACAAATCCCACCCGGTTATTATGATGGCACTGAAGGATTGAGTGGAGATGTTCTAAAATCAGCCTTAAATGATATAATTGATGGTCATACCGAATTGAGCTATACTGGTGTTTGGGATGCACTGCGTGATACCGATGAAGACCCGGAAAATACGGATAATGTGATTTTGCTTTATACTGGTTGGTCAGTCTCAAATTCGGGTTATCCTATCTGGAACAGAGAGCATACTTGGGCTAAATCTCATGGTGATTTTGGGAATGATCCGCCTTGCGGAACCGATATCCATCACATACGTCCAACAGATGTTCAGGTAAATAGTGATCGTGGAAATCTGGATTTCGATTACAGTGACAATCCTTATCCTACTATTCCGGGATGTTTTTATGACGACGATTCGTGGGAACCACGCGATGAAGTTAAGGGTGATGTTGCCCGAATGATATTTTATATGGCAACCCGTTATGAAGGTGAAAACGGTGAACTTGATCTGGTCGTTGTTGATGAAGTAAATACATATCCAAATCCTGAGCATGGTAAACTTTCGGCTCTTTTGGAATGGAATGAACTTGATCCTCCCAGTGTATTTGAAGAGACGCGTAACGACCGAATATATGATAACTGGCAGGGAAATCGCAATCCCTTTATCGATCACCCGGAATTTGTGGACCTGATATGGAACCCAGTTTCAGCGGATGAAAACCAGATTTCTCTTTCATCATTCAATTTACATAATTATCCCAATCCTTTTAATCCGACAACAATTATTTCTTTCTCATTAACCACGGAGAACACGGAGTTAAGTATTTACAATATTAGAGGGCAAAAAATTAGAGTATTCACATTCCCAAACCAGTCTTCGCATAAAGCTACGACCTGGCAAGCAGGTTTGGGAACGAGTGAGTACAGTGTGGTGTGGAATGGAACTGATAGCAACAATAAATCAGTTGCATCGGGAATTTATTTCTACCAGCTTCGAGTGAATAATATTCCTGTTCAAACCAGAAAATGTGTTTTAATTAAATAGTGAGGTTTATATGTTAGAATCTGCTAAATTGACTTTGAAGAATGTACTGAAAAACAGTTATGAGAGTTTTCCCAATAGACCTGCTCTCTCCTGGGTGGATGGAAAACCCTATACTTATATGGACATAAAAGATAAAGTGGATGAACTCTCTTTATTCTTACGAAAACAAGGTATTATTGTTGGAGAAAAAGTTGCTATTCTTGGAGAAAATTCACCAAACTGGTGTATTGCATATTTATCTATAACCACAATGGGTGCTATTGCAGTTCCTATCCTTACAGAATTTCACGATAATGAAATCCACCATATTCTACGACATTCCGGAGCTAAAGCAATTTTTGTTTCTGAGAAACTCTTTGGAAAGATCGAAGAACTGGAAACAGAAAAGATCAATACAACAATCCTGTTAGACGATTTCAGCATAATCCCGCCGGAAACGACCAAAGAAAAGCTGAAACAGCTTATCGGTAGCGGTACAAAAGAATTTGCTAAACTTAAGGAATCTGCCCTGAAAATGGCCGGAATGATACCTCCTGAAGTTCAGGAAGATGATATTGCTTCCATCATTTATACATCCGGTACTACCGGGAATTCAAAAGGTGTGATGTTGTCACATAAGAATATCGTTTTCGACTCAAACGAAACCCTCAAAATTCAAGAAGTTAATGAATACGACCGGTTGATCTCGGTGCTTCCACTTCCTCACTCTTATGAATGTACTATAGGATTTATTCTTCCGTTTATAAAAGGTGCAGCAATATACTACTTGAAAAAACCACCAATTGCCAGAGTATTGATACCAGCCATGAAAAAGATAAAACCAACGATAATCCTAACCGTTCCATTGATCATGGAGAAAATTTTTAAATTGAAGATACTTCCTTCTCTTACAAAATCTTCACTTTCTCGAGCCCTTTATAAAATTCCATTCATTAAAAGAAGTCTTCATAGAATAGCAGGAAAGAAGCTTCATTCTTCTTTTGGCGGTAAGATCCATTTCTTTGGAATTGGTGGTGCATTGCTTGCTCCGGAAGTGGAAAGATTCCTGCTGGATGCGAAATTTCCTTATGCCATAGGTTATGGGCTCACAGAAACATCACCTATGATAGCAGGTGCTACTCCCGGTAAAACAAGATACCGTTCCACAGGACCATATCTTACCGGAATACAGCTCAAAATAGATAATCCCAATCCTGTTACCGGAGAAGGTGAGATCCTGGTAAAAGGCGACAATGTAATGAGGGGGTATTATAAAAATCCTGAAATAACCAGGCAGGTTTTTACCGAGGATGGCTGGTTTAAAACCGGTGATCTGGGAATGCTGGATAAAGATAATTACCTCTACATAAAAGGTCGACTAAAAAACGTGATCGTAGGTTCCAGTGGAGAAAATATTTATCCTGAAGAGATCGAAGGAATCATCAATGAGAACGAACACGTTATGGAATCGCTGGTGTTCGAACAAGAGGGACGGATCGTTTCCAGGATTCATCTGAACTATGAATTGCTGGATCATGAACATCGTCATCTCAGTTCCAATGAAACTGCAATGAGAAAACTAATAACTGAACTGCTGAATAAAATTAAATCACAGGTTAATTCTAATGTTTCGTCTTTTTCTCGCCTAACAAGAATAATCGAGCAAACCGAACCTTTTGAAAAAACTCCAACTAAGAAGATAAAAAGGTATTTGTATACGGGTTAGGTTCTGGGTTCGAGGTTCTGGGTTCAAAGGTTCTGGAGTTCGGGAAGGTGATGAGTTAACCAGATTATATTCTGGAAACCAAACTAACAAAAGGATTATTCCTCTTTTCCTTACCAATTGTAGTATCCGGTCCATGACCGGGTAAAACTATCGTTTCATCGGGCAGTGTAAAAAGCTTATCTTTAATCGAAGATATCAGCATTTCATAATTTCCACCCGGAAGATCTGTGCGACCGATCCCTTTTAGGAAAAGAGTATCACCCGAAAATAATAGTCCATCTACCAGCAGGCAAATACCACCCTGAGTATGTCCGGGAGTGTGAATAACAGTAACTCCACAGTTACCAAGAGTGAACTTATCTCCATCTTTAAAGAGAACATCTGCAGGTGGTGAAACGATATTGGCATTCCAGAATTCACTCAGATTGAGTTTGGCTTCAGTAAGTTTGGCAGCGTCGGCTTCATGGATACAGAGCGGAGCAGGAAAACCATCTTTGATAAGTTTATTTCCCGCAATATGATCACCATGCCCGTGAGTATTAATTATGTATTTCAAATCTAACTTCAGGTTTTTAATCTCTTCGAGCAGGATTCTATCCGGTGCAGCCGGGTCTATCATAATTGCCTGCCGTGAGTTTTCATCCCACGCAAGGTAAGTATTCGTACCGAATTCGGGAAGTACATTGTAAACTTTATATTTCATAAAATTACCTAAATCAAATATTCTTCTACTTTTAAAGCATTTATTTTTTTAACTTCCACTGTATTTTGCAATTGATATTTTTTCCCATACGCCACTGTCGATATTTCGGGAGCTTTGTTACAATAACGCAGAAGTAGTGAAGCTGCGATCTTAATCTCTTCTTCTGTAGGCTGGATCATTGAATTCAATATTCCTGAAGGTCCGGGAAAATATTTCGCTTGCAATACTATCTCATCCACTGCTAGGCTGGTGAGAGCATCATTATCATTTTCATTTCTGCCAACTATTATCTTCAAATTATCACTTATCCGAAAGTGCCTGCCAAATTTAAGGAATTCAATGAATTTCATCTCCATCATATCGTGATCCATCAGGTCTCTCAAGCGCCGTGAATAGCCAGCATCTGTAAGCAGGCAGCCACCACCGGGATTCTGATAAAACGTTATTTTGTATTTCTCTGCCAGCTCCATTTGACGGTATCTTCCCCTGTCCTGGATATCCAGCATATCTTCTTTTTTTACCCAACCCTCACGTATGGGAAGGGTATCGGTGAGTAGTTTCTGAGAAAGCGGACGAACCAGCAGATCTTTTACTTTGCTTAATTTTCCCACAGCGTTCAAGGCATCGTGACGCTGGCTCATGGGTCTTTGCCCCAGCACTTCACCGGAGATGATAAAATCGATCTTGTATTGCTCCATCAATTGTGCAGCTTCTCTGAACATCAAACCATGACAATCGATGCAGGGGTTCATGTTCTTCCCGAAACCATAACGTGGATTTTTAAGCATTTCCAGGTGTTTTTCTGAAATATCGTGAACAATCAGTTTATAATCTATCTGCTCTGCTGCCTTTAATGCATTCTCAGGTCCGAAGAATAAACTTTTAAAAAAAACTGGAACTACTTCATAGCCAAGTTCACTCATGTGAAGCACACTGAGCATGCTGTCCAGCCCACCCGAGAAAAGCGCAAAACACCTGTATTTTTTTTTCATTATCCTTTTCTTTCGATTAATAAATTTATGACTCATACTTTTTTTGACCTTATATTCTGTCAACCGGATTGCACTTATATCATGGTTAATCCCACTAATTAATTCGTGGGTTTCCGGACAGGTTGTAGGGTGGGTGCTAACCCACAAATATGTAGAATCCTCTGCTGTCTCCTTTTAGCAAAAGGAGAACATAAGATGCTATAGAAAGAAAATAACCAGAAAAAAATTTTCTTTGACAAAAATAATTCAAGAAAGCAGTTTCGTTTGTGTGCTCAACAAGGCAAAAAAAAGAGTTATTAAAGTGATATGAAATTGAAGAAAATGAAAAAACTAAATGCGAAATTCGCGACATTTGTCGTATACAACACCAGATTTGGTAATGTTTGCGACAAAAATTGCGTGGATACAAACATTAGCCACTTAATTAAGATAGTGGGAAAGCTTAAAAGTAATAATTAACTTGGGAGGAAGAATGAAAAAAATAATGCTAACAATGTTTTGTTTTTTGCAAATGAGTATTATATTTGCCCAGATAAGTTTTTCTCCACATACTATTAGTAATACTCCAGAATATAGTTTAGCTGGTGCCATCTCTGTCTTTTCAATTGATCTTGATAGTGATGGTGATAATGATATTCTTTCAGCATCAATTAATGATAATAAAGTAAGTTGGTTCGAAAATCTAGGAGATACGAACTTTCAACCACATCTAATAACATCAAATGCTATCGGTGCTATTTCGGTTTATGCAATTGATGTTGATGGTGACAATGATATTGATGTCCTCTCAGCTTCAAATGGAAATGGAGAAATTTTATGGTACGAAAATGATGGTTTTCAGAATTTTTCTAGTCATCAAATCACATATGGTGCTTACTTAGCGACTTCAGTCTTTGCAATTGATATAGACGAAGATGATGATATTGATGTACTCTCATCAATGAGATATGGCATACATTTGTATGAGAATGATGGAAATCAAAACTTTATCCAACATGTTATAACTTCAGACACAGAATATAATTCATCAATTTACGCTATTGATTTAGATGAAGATGGAGACATTGATATAATCACTGAACCATCAATTGGCATATTATGGTATGAGAATGATGGGAATCAGAACTTTACTGAGAATATAATATCTTCAGATGTTTCCTGTATTAATTCCATTTATGCTTGTGATGTTGATGGAGATGAAGACATTGATGTGGTATCAGCATCGGCTGTGTATGATATTTCGTGGCATGAAAATGACGGAAATCAAAATTTTTCAGATCATGTAATAAGTTCTAATGTCAGTGGAGCAACTTCTGTATTTGCAATTGATATAGATGATGATGATGACATTGACGTTCTTTCTTCTTCTAAATATGATGATAAAATAGCTTTGTATGAAAATAGTGGAGATCAGGTTTTTGGAGAACACGTAATTTCCGATTCAGCTTATTCAGCCACTTCTGTTTATGCAATCGATATTGATGGAGATAACCACATTGATATTATATCCAGTTCTCGTGGTGATAATAAGATTTCTTGGTATAAAAATGACGGAAATATAAATTTTTCTGAAAATCCCATAATCTGGAGAGAATATATGAATTACGTCTATCCTTTTGATTTAGATTGTGATGGAGATATGGATATAACTTTTGCATCAAAATTTGTAACAGGTTGGTTTGAGAATGATGATAATCAAAATTTTACTCGTAAATCGTTTACTAATGAAAAAAAAGGTGCATATTCTATTTATGCCTTGGATATGGATTATGACGATGACATTGATGTTCTAACTTCAGATACTTGGTTGGAAAATGTAGGTGAAATGAATTTCATTGATCATTCTAATGATTTTGGATCGAATATAGCTTATCCATGCGATATAGATTTCGATGACGATTATGATATAATTTTAGGTAACAGGCACGAGCCTTCAGTAGGTTTATTAATTAATGATGGGAACCAAAATTTTTATTATGAACTGCTTTCTATTTATTATTTTACAAACTCTTTATTAGCTAGTGATATTGACTGTGATAATGATATCGATATTATCTCAGCGTCATATTATCAAGATCACATTCTATGGTATGAAAATGACGGTAGTCTAAATTTCACAATAAATATTATTTCTTCAAACGCGCTGTATGCCTCATCTGTATTCACAATTGATATTGATTTTGATGGAGATGTTGATTTATTAACAACTTCAAGAGATGATGATACAGTAGCACTTTATGAAAATGATGGATTTCAGAATTTTATTTTCCATGCAATTTCACAGGATGCTGATGGAGCGATGACTGTTTGTGCTACAGATTTAGACAATGATAATGATTTTGATATAATTTCTGGATCAGCCTATGATGGAAATATTAGATGGTTCGAAAATGAAGGAAATTTAAGTTTTAGTGAACATCTACTTTCTTCTGATGTGGAAGGAATTCTATCTCTGCATTTAGTTGATATCGATGATGACGGTTTCAAAGATATTCTTTCTGTTTGTAATGAGATGGATAAAATTGTTTGGTTTGAAAATATGTCTATTGTTGGTAGTGACTTAGAAATTATTAAAAAATATGATAATAGTATTATTTGTTACCCTAATCCGTTCAATCCATCCACGACCATATCCTTTAATCTGCCCTCAGATGGTAAAGTATCCATTACAGTTTACAATGTAAAAGGTCAGAAAGTTACTACATTAGTAGATAAGCATTTTGAAAACGGTTCACATATAGTAACCTGGAATGGTAAAGATAGCAATAATAAATCAGTTGCATCGGGAATTTATTTCTACAAGATCTCTACTAACGAATCATCAACCACAAAAAAAATGTTGCTGCTCAAATAACGTAACGCAAACATCCCGCCCAATAGACTGGCGGGTAAACCTGTTTGCGAACACTCTCTACCCGTGTTCAATCGAACGCGGGTAGAGACGCTTTTTCTTGACATATTAATAATTGATTTAGAGATTTGATTAAATAATTTAAAAGGCAGGTTTTATGAGATTTCTTCTTTTCCTTTTTGCTTTCTACTTTTTACTTTTTGCTTTTTCAA
>JAUXIJ010000139.1 GCA_030621085.1 Candidatus Cloacimonadota bacterium
CCCTTGTATGCGGCTTCAAATTCACCGATTTTCAGATCAATCGCTACCAGGCATTTTAACCTGCGATGGTATCCTCTTTAAATTTTATGGTAAACTAAAAGTTATCAGCGTAATATAACAAGTTTAGATAATATCATTGTGATGTTATTCTTGAAGCCTCCCACCCTTAATTAAGCCATCAAAAACAAATTTCATGAAGCCAAATTATAAGGCACAATCTCATTTCTTTGTAACTCCTGTCTAATTTTTATTTCATACGTCAAAATTTTACTTGACATCCTCGTTACAATGACCGATGTGTTATAAACATAAATTCTTCAGGAGGGAAAAATGAATTTTTCAGGAGGGAAAGGTGGAACATATCAAAAGTATATTAATCTTATGCCACCCCATGACGTTTATATAGAAAGTCATCTCGGGGGCGGGGCAATTCTGCGTTATAAAAGAAGAGCAAAACGCAGCATTGGAATAGAAATTGATCCAGAGGTAATAAAGAAATGGACTAATATGAATCAAATAGTTTTTGAATTAATCCATGGAGATGCAATTACTTTTCTAAAAAGTTATCCTTTCACAGGCCAAGAACTGGTTTACTGCGATCCTCCCTACCTTCGTGAGACCAGAAAAAAATATTACCCTCTCTATAAATATGAATATAGTCTGGCCCAGCATATAGAGCTGTTGGAGGTTATAAAATTGATCCCCTGTATGGTCATGATCTCCGGCTATGAGTCGCCATTATATATGGAGTCTTTGAGTAACTGGCATACCTATTCTTTTCAGGCAGCTACTCATCATGGCATGGCAACAGAATGGATATGGATGAACTATTCTCCACCTGTTCAGTTACATGATTATCGTTACTTGGGCGATAACTTTCGAGAACGTGAGAAAATAAAAAGAAAGTCAAACAGATGGGCGACAAGGTATAAATCAATGCCTGTTTTAGAACGTCAGGCTTTACTTTCTGCCTTACAGGCTGTTACATGGGAATAGATAGATATTTTTTAATGATTTAGGGTTTTCTTATGACAAAAAAAGATATGATCAAAGTTTTGGAAAGTATTCAAAATACAATCGAAAATATTGAAGATAAGAAAACGAAAGAAATTGTGTCAGTCCTGTACAACCTTGTGGAAGAGGTAGTTGCAGATAACACCAGATTGCGAGAAGAAAATCAAGCGCTTAAAGATGAGATCAATAAACTAAAAGGGGAGCAAGGTAAACCTGATATTAAGCCAAACAATAACAATGATGGTGACATTTCATCAGAACAGGAACGGAAAGAGGCTGAGACATCAGAGGATAAGCTCAGCCGGGAAGGTTTTAAATTAGGCAAACCTTCTTTGGAGAAACTCAAGGAAAATCGAGTTCCTGCGGAAGTTCTTGAACAATTAAAAAGCTTGACTGGAAAAAAGTACTCAAACAAAGCTGAATTTATAGAGGCTGCAAAGTCCGCCATAGGAAGTGATTTAACAAATCAGTATATCAAAATACTTGTAAAGTATGCCCGATATAAGAAAAGAAAGCGCTCTCCAAAACTTCCTGAGATACAGATTGATAGAGAAGAAAAATGTGTTGTTGATGCGAAACAACTGCCTGAAGATGCCCGGTTTAAAGGTTACGAAGATAAAGTTGTTCAGGATTTAATCATAAAAACGGATAATGTCAGATTTAAACGAGAGATATATTATTCCGCATCTATGAAAAAGACCTGGCTTGGAAAGGTTCCAGTCGGCTATGAAGGGGACTTCGGCCCCCATATAAATTCACATATCATATCAATGAAGTATGTTAATAATATGTCGATTCCCAAGATAAATGAGTTTTTCAATAACTTTGGGATCCTGATTTCCGGCAGTTATATTTCAGATCGGCTGACTAAACAGATTGATGTCTTTCATCAGGAAAAGTCAGAGATTTACCTGGCAAGCCTTGAAAGCAGCAGTTACCAACAAATTGATGATACTGGAAGTCGAGTGAACGGCCAAAATTATTATACCCAAATAGTCTGTAATCCTCTCGCCACAGTATTTTTTACCACAAAACGCAAAGACAGGTTGACAATCCTGGATGTTTTACGAAATTTTGAATCCAGAAACTTTCTATTCAACGAGGAAGCCTTTTGTCTGCTTGAGCTGCTCAAGGTTCCACAAAAGCTAACAACCTTGCTGCATAAAGTTGAAAAAAATACTTCATTCAATGAGCAGGAGATGCATAAAATACTAAATAATTTATTCCCGGATCCTAACAAGGGCAAACTTCATCGAACAAGAATAATGGAAGCTAGTGCAATTGCACATTATCACCAAGAGATCGATATGCCGATTGTGAAGTTGTTATTGTGTGATGATGCACCGCAATTTAAACTAATTACCGATGATCTAAGCCTCTGCTGGGTTCATGATGGGAGACATTATAAGCGTTTAATGCCTGTTATTCCAAATCATCAAAAGAAATTGACAGCATTTCGTGGACGTTACTGGAATTTCTATCGTGAACTTTATAAGTACAAGAAGAATCCCTCCTG
>JAUXIJ010000135.1 GCA_030621085.1 Candidatus Cloacimonadota bacterium
TGTCCACTTTGCCACTTTATAATAGATAATCCCAATCAGTACGATCGATATAACCTGAAATACAGTTTGTATTTCAAATGGAAGAAATCTTCTTGGACTCAATGCGAATAGATTGATTATCCAGAACAGGAAAAACAAAATATATAAAATATAAAGCCTGGAGATTTTTCTCGAATTGCTGAAAAAATAGTAGGCTATAATTATTGATGTAAAAATGAGCAATACTGCCTGCGCTAATATCAGGACAGATGGTGATCTCGAAAAAAATGCAATACCGGATATTAGAACGGCAATGACATTAAATAATAAAAAAGTATGCTTTAAAAAAGTATGCTTAATATGCAGTTTTTTCCAGAGTATGCTATACGTCAATGAAAGAATAGCCATTGTGCTGAAGTATCCTATAAAAAGCAGGGGAAAAATTCCGAATATGTGTATCGGGAAATAAATGTCAAATGTTACTACCATTACCTTTAATAAAACGAATATGAATCTGGAAATATAGGCTAATCCGAAAAATAAGAACGTTATTCTAAAATATTTTATTCCTTCATGCTTTGTCAGATCAAATATTTCCCTGGTTTTATAATAGATCGTAAAGCAAAGAAATACAACGATAAGTGTGTAGGCAAGTTCTACAGCCAGCCTTGTGGGATCTATTAGGTGGAACGGAGGCATATATCCTACTATTCTATCTGAACATTAATAAAAAAGATGGATGTAAAGTGTACATTTTACCTTCTTTGTTCTTATAAGCAGGTTCTGAGAATATAGTACTTTGAGGTGTTAATAAAATGAAAAGAACAAAGTTCTTTGGTGTACTGGCCCTGATGATAATTGTGGCATCATTAGGAACAGTATCAGCTTTCGGAGGAAATTTCTTTGGAATGGATCCTGAAAGAGAAGATATAGTGAATGCCGTTGAAGCAAACGACTACGAAGCCTGGAAAGAAGCCATGTCGAACCGATTGACAGAGGAAAAATTCAACGAGCGTGTAGCAAGGCATGAAGCAAGGTCTGAAATGCGAGAGCATAGAGAAGACAAGATACAGGCTATAGAGGCTGGAGACTATGAAGCATTTAAAGTAGCAGCAGAGGATTGGCCAATGTTATCAAATATCCAGAATGAGGATGACTTTGAATTACTTGTCCAGCTTCATCAGGCAAAGCAGGACGGAGATTACGAAACAGTAGAAGAGCTTAGAGAACAGCTTGGCATGCTCGGCGGATTTGGTAACCATAAAATGTCTGGACAATTTGGAAGATAAAGGATGACCTGATTAACCTTTTTCTTCTTTATTTTTAATCAATCGACATTATGAGAATATTTACTTAATTCGCTAAAATGTAATAGATGAGAAGTCTGGCTGAATATGATAAAAGATCAAAACTTACCAGAAAATGAGAATGATGTACTTCTCAGTCTGGAAGATGTCTGGAAGATCTACCAGATGGGTGAAGTCGAAGTCCCTGCTTTGAAGGGAATAACTGTAGAGATTAAAAAAAGAGATTTTGTAGCCATAATCGGTGCATCGGGAAGTGGGAAATCAACAATGATGAATTTGATAGGATGCCTGGATATCCCGTCAAAAGGCAGGATACTATTAAAAGACCAGGATATCAGCCAGTTCAGCGAATCAGACCTGGCTACATTTCGGGGAAAGACGATCGGATTCATTTTTCAGCAATATAACCTGATCCCGACCATGAGCGCTTTTGAAAATGTCATGCTTCCTTTAGAGTTCCAGGAAATCGATGACAGGACAGCTTCCCAAAAGGCTAAGGAAATTCTGGCATTCCTGGGATTAGCTGATAAAATTCATCACTTGCCTTCCCAGCTTTCCGGGGGACAACAACAGCGGGTTTCAATTGCCCGGTGTCTTGTTACAGATCCTGAAATTATCCTTGCAGATGAACCCACTGGTGCGCTTGATAGTGTCACTGGAAAAAATATCATTGAAATGCTACACAAATTCTGGAAAGATGATGGTAAAACGATCATAATGGTAACTCACGATTCGAATCTTGCAAAATATGCCAACACTACTATTGAACTGAAAGACGGGAAAATAATCAGAATACAGGAGAACGAGGTGGATTAAAAAATGAAAGAGATCAGGATTGGATTTCTGGCTATATGCTTAATGATGGCGTTATCATCTGTCGCTTATGCAAATATACCTTATGCAAATAATTATTATCCAGATCTATCAGGTGTTACCGGCATTTCGGTAAGCCTGGTAAATCAGGACCCTCAGCCGGCAATTGCGGGAGATGTTGTGGAAATCTATTTAGGTATTGAAAATATTGGAGGGGAATCGTCCAATAACCTTATTGTTGAACTGGAACCCGAATATCCTTTTAGTTTGGTACCGGATGAGTCTGCAGTGCAGAATATCGGGACAATAAAATCCTACCAAAAAGATAATTATATGAAAATTATCACGTACAAAATTAAGGTTGACAGCGATGCATCGGCTGGCAGTTATAATCTGACAGTCAAGTATTATGAACAAGGCGATTCGCTGGTCACTGAAAAAAGTATTCAAATTGACG
>JAUXIJ010000063.1 GCA_030621085.1 Candidatus Cloacimonadota bacterium
TGCGTAAAAATAAACCTTTTATTGCGATAGATTGCGGTGCAATTCCAGATACTCTTATAGAAAGTGAAATGTTTGGTTATAAAAAGGGTGCCTTCACGGGTGCATTTGCCAGTAAACTCGGTAAGTTCGTAGAAGCTAATGGCGGCACACTTCTACTGGATGAAATCGCAAATTTACCCATCTTGGGGCAAGCAAAATTACTAAGAGTACTAGAAGAAAAACAAATTAGTCCAATTGGCGGGGAAGTACCGGTACCTGTTGATGTGCGTATTGTTGCTACCTCTAACCTGGATCTGGAAGAAGAAGTTAACAACGGTAATTTTCGTAATGATCTCTTTCATCGTTTGAATGAATTCCAGATGGTTCTTCCTAAATTATCCGAAAGAAAAGAAGATATTCCTATTCTGGCAAAAGAATTTTTAAATGAAACTAAAAAAGAACTTAAAAAGGAAATTAAAGATTTTTCGGCAGAAAGTATGCTGCTCCTTATGAATTATAGCTGGCCCGGAAATGTACGAGAGATGAAACACGTGATTAAACGAGCAGTCTTGATAACAGATGAAAAATATGTGACGATTGATAAATTATCAATTTATGCGGAAAAAAAAACAAAGAATATTGAGATCATCAAAATTACAGAAGAGCCAGGATCTATGGATGAAATGATCCAAAAACTGGAAAAGTATACAATAACCAAAGCTATCGAAGAATGCAATGGCAATAAAACCAAAGCTGCTAAAAAGCTCGGAATTAATATAAGAAGACTTCACAGAAAGCTTAAAAAAGAATTGTGATAAAATAATAGCGACAAATTTGTCCGTGTCATAAGTGCCACAAAGCATCGAATAAGGCACATTGATCTGTTTAGTGTGTTTTTGTTAGGCAGATTGCTGACTGGGCGGATGTTTCTGAAATATAAGAAGTTACATTTTGTGCTCAGAGCTGTTTTCACCGACTAAAATGATATGGCATAGCAATTGCATTTGAATCTGTAAACTCGAAAAAATAAGGAGGAGAAATGAAAAAGACAATTTTATTTATCACGATATTTTTTATTTTCCAAACTTTGCTTTCGGAACTTGTGGATTATTCATATCCCAGGCCGGATTATCTAAAGGAATTAACTGAACCCAGTAGAACATTAAGAGAAGATGCACCGGAAATCATTGCTTCAGGAAGTGTGAACTATACCATAGGTGGTCCCCCGGTTATTGTGGCACCCAATATCACTCTGTCAAACTTCACAGAAGATATAGAAGGAATGAAGATCTATTTTACAAACAACTTCATTATTAATCAGGATGTATTGGAACTCTCTACTGGTTTTCCCGGAGTAACCGAAGACTACAGTCAATCTACCGGTATCCTTAAACTTATAGGTACAGGTTCAGCATCCTTTTGGCAGGATATCTGCCGGCATGTACAATATCGAAATAGCGGTTCTACTCCAACTCAGGAAGTAAGGGATGTTACATTCACTATTATTTCAGCTATTTTTATTCCCTCTACAGGACATTATTATGAATTTGTTACAGATTATGGAATTTCCTGGTCGGATTCAAAAGTAATTGCTGATTCATCTAGCTATTACGGTCTGCAAGGCTATCTTGCTACTGTTACAGGTCCTGAAGAGAACTTTTTTATAACAACTGAATTGGGTGGTGTAGGCTGGATTGGAGGAAGTGATGCCGAAGAACACAACCACTGGAAATGGATATGCGGTCCCGAAGAAGGAACCGAGTTCTGGGAAGGACTTTATACAGGGCACCCAACTATTCCCGGTTTCCCTGTAAATGATATGTATACAAATTGGAATTACCAAGAACCCAATCAGTATTATGGAAACAGTAATCCAGACATGTGGGAAGATTACCTTCATATGATCTATAATCCGTCTGTCGGTCCTGTAGGTAGCTGGAATGACCTTCCAGATGCTGGTACTACGGGTAATTTTACACCACATGGCTATGTGGTTGAATATGGAGGTATGCCCGGAGATCCTGAATTGAACCTTTATGGAACAGTTCAAGTTACAGTCACGGATCTGCAGGTTACAGAAATCCTTCCCTCTGCCGGTGGTGATATTACCATTAATGAAACAGAAAGTATTAATTTTTCTATCGATGCATATGATCCCGGTGGAAACCCTCTTACTTACAGTTGGCAGGTTGATAGCGTGGAAGTATCCACAACCGATGCCTATGTTTTTACAACTGATTATTCTTCAGCCGGTTTATATGAAGTAACTCTGCATGTCTCAGATGGAACAGTTAGTCAGTTGAACTATGTTTGGGACGTAACGGTTATTGATATTGACCAAAATATAATAGTTAACGATATCCAGCCAGCACCGGGCAATGTAACCATTAACGAAGCAGAAACAATAAATTTCTTCATCGATGCTTATGACCCGGACGGCAATCCACTAGGATACAGTTGGAAACTGGATGGAACAGAAGTATCTACAACAGATTCCTATGACTTTATTACTGATTATACCTCAGCCGGTACTTATGTGGTAACCCTGGATGTAACGGATAACTTCGTATCAGACAATACGATTGCCTACCTGTGGAATGTGACAGTTCTGGATGTAGACCAGCCGATAGTTGTGAACGACATCCAACCACCACCCGGCAATGTAACGATAAATGAATTGGAAACAATCAACTTTTTCATTGATGCTTACGATCCCGATGGCAACCCGCTGGAATACAGTTGGAAACTGGACGGAACAGAGGTATCCACAATAGATTCCTATGATTTTACTACGGACTACAACTCGGCAGGAACCTATGTAGTAACATTGAATGTAACTGATAATTATGGAACTGACAGCACTATAAACTATATTTGGAACGTGACAGTGAACGATGTTGATCGTCCTATCGTAGTTACTGATATTCAGCCACCCCCGGGAAATATTACAATAAATGAATTGGAGACAATCAACTTCTTCATCGATGCTTACGACCCGGATGGTAATCCACTGGAATACAGCTGGAAAGTAGATGGCACAGAGGTATCCACAACAGATTCCTATGATTTCACTACAGACTATAACTCAGCTGGAACTTATATTGTAACACTGAATGTAACTGATAACTTTGTATCGGATAATACACTTGCCTATCTGTGGAATGTAACTGTGAATGATGTAGATCAACCTATAGTTGTAAATAGCATTCTTCCTGCTCCCGGAAGTTATACCATTAACGAAACTGAAACTCTCAGTTTCTCGATCGATGCCTACGACCCGGATGGTAATCCGTTGGAATATAGTTGGAAACTGGATGGAACAGAAGTTTCAACTGTAAGTAGTTATGATTATATAACCGACTACAATTCTGCAGGTGAGCACATCGTAACATTGGATATAACGGATAATTTCGTATCTGATAACTCATTAAATTATATTTGGAACGTAACGGTTCTGGATGTAGACCAGCCGATAGTTGTGAATAACATACAACCACCACCGGGCAATGTAACTATCAACGAAGCAGAAACAATAAATTTCTTCATCGATGCCTATGACCCGGACGGCAACCCGCTGGAATATAGTTGGAAACTGGATGGCACAGAAGTATCCACAACAGATTCCTATGATTTTACTACAGACTATACATCAGCAGGAACCTATGTGATGACCCTGGATGTTACAGATAACTTTGTATCAGACAATACACTTGCCTACCTGTGGAATGTGACTGTTCTGGATGTTGACCAACCGATAGTTGTGAACGATATCCAACCACCACCGGGAAATGTAACTATAAATGAATTGGAAACAATCAACTTCTTTATCGACGCTTACGACCCCGATGGCAATCCACTGGAGTACAGTTGGAAACTGGACGGAACAGAGGTTTCCACAACAGATTCCTATGATTTCACTACAGATTACAACTCAGCAGGTAATTATGTTGTTACGTTGGATGTAACCGATAATTATGGAACTGACAGCACAATTAACTATATCTGGAATGTAACAGTGAATGATGTTGACCGACCTATCGTAGTTACTGATATCCAACCACCACCGGGAAATATAACTATAAATGAATTGGAAACTATTAACTTCTTCATTATTGCTTATGACCCCGATGGCAATCCACTCGAATACAGCTGGAAATTGGATGGAACAGAAGTTTCGACTGTAAGCACATATGATTACACAACCGACTATAATTCTGCAGGTGTGCACATCGTAACATTGGATGTAACGGATAACTTCGGAACAGACAATACAATTTCCTATCTTTGGAACGTAACTGTTCTGGATGTAGACCAGCCAATAGTTGTAAATAACATCCAACCTACTCCGGGCGATGTAACAATAAATGAGTTGGAAACTATTAACTTTTTTATTGATGCCTACGACCCGGATGGTAACCCGCTGGAATACAGTTGGAAACTGGATGGAACAGAAGTTTCGACTGTAAGCACGTATGATTACACAACTGACTACAATTCTGCCGGTGAGCACATCGTAACACTTGATGTAACGGATAACTTCGTAGCAGATAATACAATTTCCTATCTTTGGAACGTAACAGTTCTGGATGTAGACCAGCCGATAGTTGTGAACAATATCCAACCAGCGCCCGGTAATGTAACTATAAATGAATTAGAAACTATTAACTTTTTCATCGATGCTTACGACCCGGACGGCAACCCACTGGAATACAGTTGGGAACTGGATGGAGTAGGAGTATCTACAACTGATTCCTATGATTTCACTACAGACTATAATTCAGCAGGAACTTATGTAGTAACCCTGGATGTAACGGATAACTTCGGGACAGACAATACGATTTCCTATCTTTGGAACGTAACGGTTCTGGATGCGGATCAACCTATAGTTGTAAATAACATCCAACCTGCACCGGGCGATGTAACAATAAATGAATTGGAAACTATTAACTTCTTTATCGATGCTTACGATCCCGATGGCAATCCGCTGGAATACAGTTGGGAACTGGATGGTATAGAAGTATCAACAACAGATTCCTATGATTTTACTACAGATTACAACTCAGCAGGAACTTATTATGTTTCACTTGGAGTAACTGACAATTTTACTGACGATATCATCTATTTTGGTTGGAATGTAACGGTGAACGATGTTGACCAACCGATAGTAGTTAATGAACTGCTTCCCGCACCCGGAAGTATTACAATAGATGAACTTGAATCGATCAATTTTTCTATCGATGCTTACGACCCGGATGGCAATCCGCTGGAATACAGTTGGAAACTGGATGGAGTAGAAGTATCAACAGTAGACTTTTATGTATACATTTCAGATTACAATTCAGCCGGTCTTCACATTGTAGAATTAGATGTTACCGATAATTTCGTATCTGATAATACACTGACCTTCCAATGGGATGTTACTGTAAATGATGTTGATCAACCGATAGTTGTAAACGATATCCAACCTGCTCCGGGCAATATTGCCATCAATGAAATGGAAATTATCAACTTCTTCATCGATGCTTATGACCCGGATGGCAATCCACTGGAATATAGTTGGAAAGTAGATGGAACAGAAGTTTCCACAATAGATTCCTATGATTTTATCACAGATTACACTTCTGCCGGTTTGTATACTGTAACTCTAGATGTTACCGATAACTTCTTAGCAGATAACACACTTTCATATCTGTGGGATGTAGAAGTGTTCGATGTAGACCAGCCTATAATAGTGAATGAAATAATTCCTGATCCCGGAAACCTGATTATCGTAGAAGGTGAAACTATCAATTTCTCTATCGATGCTTACGACCCGGATGGCAATCCGCTGGAATACAGTTGGGAACTGGATGGTTCTGTCGTTTCCAATACGAGTAACTACGATTTTGTTACCAATATGAATTCAGCTGGTTACTATGTTTTGACTTTATTTGTTACTGATAATTACAGTGACAGCATACTGGAATTCACCTGGTTTATCACAGTGCTCGATTCCAGCGCAAATATTGTGGTCACCAGCATTGTTCCTGCTCCGGGACTGGTTACTTTATACGAGTTGGAAGAAATAAATTTCGTTATAGATGCTTATACCATGAATGGTGATGATCTGTTCTATAACTGGGAATTGGATGGTAATGCAGTTTCAAATACAAATTCCTACCTGTTTACAACCGATTATAATTCTGCTGGAGAATACGAACTTTCTTTGGAAGTTTCAGATACTCTCCTTGTGGATACAATTTTGAATTTCGCATGGGATATTTCTGTACTCGAGTCTGACCAGGTAATAGTGGTTAATGAAATACTGCCCGCTCCCGGTAATCTGACCATTGATGAAAACGATATCATCAACTTCTCTATCGATGCTTACGATCCTGACGGCAATCCGCTGGAATATAGCTGGAAAGTAGATGGAGAAGAACTTTCCATTTTGAGTACTTTCGATTTCATTACAGATTTCACATCGGCAGGAGAATACCTGATCACACTGGATGTTACCGATAATTTCAGTGATAACTCTTTGTATTACGAATGGAACGTAACGGTTAATGATGTAGACCAGCCAATAGTTGTGGAAAATATTCAACCCACACCAGGCGAGGTTAGCTTTAATGAAGGTGAAACACTTAGTTTCTTCATCGATGCTTATGATCCTGATGGCAACGACCTGGAATACAGTTGGAAATTAGACGGCACAGAAGTATCTACAACCAGTAACTATGATTTTTCTACAGATTACAATTCTGCTGGTTTATACACAGTTACTCTTGATGTCACAGATAACTATGGAACAGATAATACACTTTTTTATACATGGGATGTAGAAGTACTCGATGTAGATCAAACGATAGTGGTTAATGAAATAGTTCCCGAACCGGGAAATTATGTGATCACGGAAGGAGATTCCATTAGCTTTTATATCGATGCTTACGACCCGGATGGTAATCCATTGGAATACAATTGGGAACTGGATGGAGTAACCGTTTCTACAGAAGATAATTATGAATTTATAACTAACATGAATTCAGCCGGTACTTACGAGATCACTCTGTTTGTTACAGATAATTACAGTGATTGCATATTGGAATTTGATTGGTATATCACTGTTCTGGATGGTGGAATTAACATTGTGGTAAATAACATTAATCCTGCTCCCGGGATGCTTGAAATATTTGAAACTGAAGAAATACCCTTCTTTATTGATGCCTATGCTGTCAATGGTGTTGAACTGATCTATAGTTGGGCATTGGATGGTAATGTGGTTTCAAATACCGATTCCTACCTGTTTACAACCGACTATACTTCTGCGGGAGAATATGTGCTTACTCTGCAGGTTTCCGATACTCCTCCAACGGATACAACCTTGAACTTCACCTGGGAAATAACTGTGCTTGAAACCGATCAGCCGATTGTAATAAATGAACTGTTACCCGAGCCTGGATTAATTACTATCATGGAATTGGAAACAATCGATTTCATGATCGATGCTTACGACCCGGACGGCAATCCGCTGGAATACAGTTGGAAATTGGATGGTGAAGAAGTATCAATTGATAATACTTATGAATTTATTACCAATTACAACTCTGCAGGTAACTACCTGGTTTGCCTGGATGTTACCGATAATTTCGGAACAGATAACACACTGTATTTTGAATGGAGCATAATAGTGAACGACATAAATCCCAATATCATTATCAATACAATTGATCCATTCCCGGGCAATGTTAGCTGTTATGAAACTGAAATCATCAACTTTATGATCGATGCTGTTAATCCCAACGGTGATGTATATTACAGTTGGCAGTTGGATGGGGAAGAAGTATCTACAGAAAACAGTTATGAATTTATCACGGATTATACTTCCGCAGGAAACTATGCCCTGGCTCTGATAGTTTCCAGTGACCCCATATCGCGCGATTATATGCAGTTTGACTGGGAGATCATTGTTTATAATGTTAATCTGGCTCCAACGGCAAATGCCGGAACAGACCAGTATGTATATTCAGGTGATCTTGTTCAATTGGATGGATCCGAATCTTCCGATCCGGATGGTGATGAATTGAACTATCACTGGATCGCTCCCGAAGAGATCGTGCTATCCGATACAACAATTGTTAATCCGACTTTCACAGCACCGTATGTATTTGGTGAAGTACCATTTACAATTATCCTCATTGTTGATGACGGAGACCTCAGTTCTGAACCGGATGAAGTAGTAATAACCGTTAACGGCAATGTAAATACAAATGAAACAATAACACCTTTGGCAACAGCTCTACTGGGAAATTATCCTAATCCATTTAATCCTGCTACAACCATCAGGTTCGATGTACAGAAGAATGAAACAGCAATCCTGACGATATTCAACATAAAGGGACAGATAGTGGAACAGAAAATATTCTCAGCAGGAGTTCACAATCATGAATGGAATGCTGCTGAAATAAGTTCGGGTGTCTATTTCTATAATTTGAAATCGCAGACATGTTCACAGGTTAAGAAGATGATACTCTTAAAATAAATTAGCACTATAAAAAAGCCACCTTTTGCGAGGTGGCTTTTTTTTGTTACATTTATTCTTTACTGACGAAATAAATTCCTTGCAAAAAATTGACTGGTTTTCAGTGTAAGTTCCAAGCGTTACAGAATTCAATTTATCCTTGTTGAATTAATTGGTAAGAATAATTGTAATGTAATAGATTTTTTTTTAAGGAGCTAAAGATGAAGAAAAGAGTATTTTTATTATTTTTTGTAACATTATTTTTATTTTCCTGTTCACAAACTCCCACAGAACCGGAAAGACCAGTTACGAGTATATCGTTTTTTGTATATGAAGATGAATTTGTATCATTAATTATATATGATCAATTCGATATGCTTGTAAAAACTCTTGTGAATGAACAATTATCTCCAAACAACTATATCATCTCCTGGGATGGCAGAAACGAAAATGGTCAAAATGTAGCTAGTGGATTATATTATTATACACTAAAAATAGGTGGATATGAAATTACAAAAAGAATGATATTAATGAAATAGGGAAAGAAAATGCAAAAAAAATTATTAATACTGATATTTTTAATACTGGGAACAGCACTCTTTGGCGCTGGAGAATATCCCTGCGGTGTTTTGATGGAGAACATTTCCGGAAGCGATATGGCATTTGGTCTTTATGGTGGCACAGCCAATGTATGGTATCTATCACCACAAAGTATCATCAATAATCCTGCCAAACTTGGATTTTTAGATGGTGCAATGCTTGGATATTCAATTCGACAGAATTATCCTGACGACAAAAATAGAGATGATGTGTATATTCATTCATCATCAGTTGCTTATGGCAAAAACGGTTTTGGTGTAATATTGCCTTTCGTAAACGGATATGGCAAGATCGGAACTACTAAATTTTTAGGAAAATTTGATGAGTATGATGAATATGGGAACTATATAGTAACAAGAAAATTTTACGACACATATCAACCATTCGGCATTGGTATAAATATAACAAAATATTTTAAAAAATATTCTGGAATATTAGACGATATTAATTTCGGAGTAGGGGTAAGCATACAAAGTGTTCAAAGTGATTACAGTATAACAGAAGGAAAATCACATTGTTTCAATACAGGTTTGATTGGAAAATATCATAAGGATTTTATTAAATCGATATTCGAGACATCTATAGGTTGTTACTTTCAAAATATCTTTAAAAATGATATTTATTATGTTGATTCTTCACAATCGGATGTATTACCCATAAGTAAACGTTTTGGAGGCGCAGCCAAGTATTCACTTACACTTAGTAGCAGAAAAGGCACATTTTATAATTTCATAAGAAATTTTACTAATACCTTTTTCAGTGTTGTTCTAAACTATGATTATGCGGATTTCGATTATTGGCAGACGTATAATATAGGGACGGAAATTGCTTTTTTTGATATCATTGGCTGGCGGTTAAGTTATTATTCCGAATCTACTGACGATAACGAAGGTTTTATCTATTCGGTTGGTCTTCACATAAATTATAAAAATAACTATAAGTTCCAGTTCAATTTTTCAGGATTGGATAATTCAAATGGTACTTATGAACCTACTGTGCTGGACTTTTCTCTGGGATATGTATTTTAATATGAAGAAATGAATCATGCACAACTATATAAGACCATTAGTTAAATTATTCCGACAGAATGCCAATGCTGCAAATGCCAAACCAATGGCAAAATACATGAAGAACCTGTTCCCATACCTCGGTATTAAAACTCCCCAAAGAAGGGAACTTCTAAAACAGTTTTATAAAGAATATGGAAAACCGGAGATCAGTGAATTGAAACCTATCATTATAGAACTGTGGGAACAGCCGGAGAGAGAATTCCAGTATTGTGCTGTGAGTATGCTGCAATTGCACAAAAATGAAGTTGATGCAAGTTTCATCGAGCTTTATGAGCAGCTTATCATCACCAAATCCTGGTGGGATACAGTGGATGGAATTGCTGCGAACCTGGTGGGAAATTTATTTAAAAAATATCCTGAAATGATAAAACCGCACACCGAAAAATGGCAGTCATCCGGTAATATGTGGCTGCAGAGAACAGCCCTGCTTTTCCAGCTTAATTACAAAGCAGAAACCAATGTAGAATTGATGTTCGATCTTATCCGTCGTAATCTCTGTTCAAAAGAGTTTTTCATCAATAAAGCTATCGGCTGGATTTTGCGACAATATTCCAAAACCGATGCTCAAGTTGTTATAGATTTCGTGAAAAAAACCGACCTGGCATCACTCAGCAAACGTGAAGCATTAAAATGGTTGAATAACCATTCTGCTATGTAAAAAACTCTCTCTGTAAAACTGACTGTACTATTCTATTGCCGGGTCCATCTCCCCTGGCAACAGTAACTGCAACCTTGCCCTCGAGGGCTTGCGAAATTTCTGCTACATCCTGGTGTGTAAAACCAGGGCAAAGCAGAACAGCTTCGATCTTTTCTTTCTCATAAAACTCTTTACCTACTTTTACCGCTTCATCCTGAGATTTCACAATCACCGTGAAAAGTCTGTACTTGCCCGTATTGATAAGACTTCTGTGTTTCAAATAATCTGCATCCGGGGCATGCGCCATAAATAGTGCTTTAAAAGCCATGATCATCCTTCGTTGTTTTTTTTATTTCAGCAACAAACATTTCTTTACTGCTTCAGTTTTACCATTTACGTTCAATTTATAGAAATAGATTCCAGAACTCAATGTTTTACCCGATTCATCATTACCGTTCCAAGTAAAAGTATGCTTACCTATATATAGATTACTATTTACAAGAGTCTTCACTCTTTGTCCTTTTATATTGCAGACATATAATTCAACTTTGCTATCTTCAGGAATTGAAAATGAAATAGTAGTAGATGGATTGAAGGGGTTTGGGAAATTATTAACAAATATTCTATTATCTGGAAGGTAATTGTTATTTATGTCAGTCTCCAAACCTAACCGTAATAACCAAAAATCTGCCGATCCAGTGGAATGTGTAAATCCTAAAACAACAAAATTATTTTCTGATATTTGTAAAATTGTATGTGCACGATCAATGCCTTCAACACCATAAATTTTTCTCCACTCCTCGTTACCATTTGCATTAGTTTTTATAATCAGTATATCGCTCTCAAAATAACTAAATTTATCTGTGCAACCTGTAATAATAAAACCACCATCATTTGTTTGCCGCACTGAACGAGATTCCTCATCAGAATTACTATCATATGTTTGATTCCATTCTTCTATGCCAAATTCATCAGTTTTAATTAGCCAAGCATCGGAATAACCTGTTGCGAATGTATCTGTATAACCAGTTAAAACATAACCACCATCAATTGTTTGTTGAACCGAATATGCTAAATCAAAACCTGAACCACCAAAAGTTTGACTCCATTCTTCATTTCCAAATTCATCAGTTTTAATTAACCAGGCAGAACTTGGACCCGAACCATAAGAACGTGTATTTCCAGATAAGATAAATCCATTGTCATTGGTCTGTTGAACACAATATATTTGATCATCCTCATTTCCACCAAAAGTTTGACTCCATTCCTCATTTCCAAATTCATCCGTTTTAATCAGCCAAGAATCTGTCTGTTCTTCATCTGGAAATACTGAATATCCAGTAATAATATAACCACCATCAATTGTTTGTTGAGCTGAAAATGCAGAATCGTATTCTTCTTGTCCAAAAGTCTGATCCCATTCTTCATTGCCGAATTCATCCGTTTTTATCAACCATCCATCACGTTCTCCAGCACCATAAGAACTCGTTGAACCTGCAATTATATAACCAAAATCAGATGTTTGTTGTACTGAATGGGCATAATCTGAACCAGAACCTCCAAGTGTTTGATCCCATTCTACATTCCCTAATTCATCAGTTTTAATTAACCATATATCTATGCAATTAGAAAATGTGTTTCCAATTAAAATGAAGCCATTATCAAATGTTTCTTGCATTGAAACACCAAGATCAGTTCCTAAACCACCATAAGTTTTTGTCCAAAGTGTATCAGGTACGATTTGAGCATTAATTACTAGTGTGATTATTAATAATATCAGTATAAAAAAGTATTTTTTCATATGACCTCCAATTTTTCTAAGTTGCCACTAATGTTTGGCAGCTGCCACGCTTCTTCCTGCACGCCAAAAGCTTGTAAACTTTTCTTCTTGCTGATTGTGGGCACGCTTGTTACAAGCATCCTTCACTTCATCAGAATACATTTCTTTACTGCTTCAGTTTTACCATTCACATTCAGTTTATAAAAATATATTCCAGAGGCAACAATCTTTTCGGTTTCATTCTCTCCATTCCAGATAACTGAATGAGTACCTCTTTCAAGATCATTTGTAACAAGATTTTTGATTTTTTGTCCTTTAATATTGTAAATGCTTAGATTAACCTTACTCTCATTTGGAATTGAGAAAGAAATCTTTGTTGTTGGATTAAAGGGATTTGGATAATTTTAAATTTTAAATTCTTGATTCTGAATTATGTACTCATCTACAATTGACTCTGATCCTAAACGAACTAACCAGATATCGCTATTACCTGCCCCATACGATTGAGTAAAGCCAGTTGCAATATAGCCTTCATCTACTGTTTGCTGAACTGAACCTGCCCCTTCCGCATTACTTCCACCAATTGTTTGTTCCCATTGTAGATTTCCATTTTCGTCTATCTTAACAAGCCAGAAGTCTTCTTGTCCTGCTCCATAAGATTCTGTATATCCTGCTACAATGTAACCTCCATCAACTGTCTGCTTAACTGACCTAGCAGAATCATCATTATTTCCACCTAGGATTTGCTCCCACTCTAGGTTTCCATTTACATCGGTCTTAATAAGCAAACAATTCAAATCTCCTGTTCCATAAGAGAAAGTATATCCAGTAACGATGTAACCTTCATCTGCTGTCTGCTGTACTGAATGTGCTCTATCCTCATAACTACCACCAAAGGTTTGATCCCATTGTTGGTTTCCATTCTCATCTATCTTAACAAGCCAGAAGTCTTCTTGTCCTGCTCCGTAAGATTCTGTATATCCTGCTACAATGTAACCTTCATCAACTGTCTGATGAACTGAATATGCACCTTCAAAACTAGTTCCTCCATAAGTCTGATTCCATTCTTCAATTCCATCTTCATTTGTTTTTACTAGCCAAAAATCAATATAAAAGCCACCCGCATTGAAATCTGCTTTATCTCCAGCAATAATATAACCACCATCTGTTGTCTGCTGGACTGAATAAGCTATCTCCCAATCACTACTACCAAAGGTTTGATCCCATTGTTGGTTTCCATTCTCATCGGTCTTTATAAGCCAAAAATCATAATGACCTGCTCCGTATGATCCAGTATATCCAGCAACAATATAACCGTCATCTATTGTCTGTTGAACTGCAATTGCTTTTTCAGAATCACTACCACCAAATATTTGCTCCCACTCTAGGTTTCCATTTTCATCAGTCTTAATTAGCCAAAAATTATCATCATTATTTACTCCGTAAGAGTAAGTATATCCTGCAATAATGAAACCTTCATCTTCTGTCTGCTGTACTGAACTTGCTCCATCCTCATAACTACCACCATAAGTTTTTGTCCATAAAGTATCAGGTGCAGTTTGAGCAAAAAGTGAAAGTATTAGTATAATAAATAAGAAAATAATTAACAGTTTTTTCATTTCATCTCCATTTTCCGCCTTGTTGAACTCACAAACGAAACTGTTTATTTGAATTATTTTTGTCAAAGAAAATATTATTCTACAGGCAATTTTGGGTTAGCACTCACCCTACAACTCCCCGGAAACCCACGAATTCATTCGTGGGTTTAACAATGGTATCATACGTTTACTGCGGCTTCTTATGATCCCTCTTTCCGAAAGAAGTGAGAAGAGAGGGAAAAGCAAGGGTGAGTTAATTTCTTTCAGCGGCATCTTATGCTTGTCAGCAAGCCTATGGCTTGTAAACCTTGGGCTGATTCCCTTTTGATAAACTTGTGCGCCTGTGGAGTAAGGGATTAGAAAGGATTCTATAAACTATTCCTGAACTCCATTTTCGCTTCGCTCTGATGAAGTCCAGTCTATTCAACGATCTTCGACAATGCAAGTTAGTAGAGGATTCTTTTACAAATACCACCTTCACTTTACAGAAGAGAATGCGCTTTTTTGTGCGATTATGGACAGCTTGTGTACAGAAACGTACAATAGAATAAATAAAACATCAGAGATAATCAATATTAAATTGTTCATGAATTTTAGCACTTTGCATAATCATTTCAGCAATTTATAAAAAATAAGCAGAAAAATTTATACTCCATAGAAACGCATTATATAAATTAATTTAATATTATCAAATATATAAAAACAGATTACTTATGTTTGTAGATAAAAGGTTATAACTCATTAATTCTAAATGACATTAATATCCGAGCTATAATATGGAACGTCAATTGCATAAATCAATAAACATGTTTATAAGGGGAAGTATATGCAAAAAATAATAATTTCGCTGTTTTTGATCATTGGCTTTACAAATTTATTTTCAATTTGGAACGAGATTCCACAGAATTCGGGAAGTAAACTATTTGAAACTGAAACATCTGATCTGAACACTACAGAATTGAGCTTTAATTTAGATGGATACGAAACCGAAACAAAGCTAATAAACGGAAAAAGCTATCAGAAAATTTCCTATTGGAACGAAGGAGAATTCGTTGATGTGGGAAAGCCCGACCTGCCAAGATTTACGCGTCTTATTGCTATTCCTGCTCAAGGTGAGGTCACGTTTCAAATAACTTCCATAAGTAACGAAGCGATTCAGGATGTAACTGTTTATCCCAGGCAGAGCTTGGTCTCGGAGAGTCAAAGACAGGATAATTCTTTTATAATTAATGAGGATTTTTATAATAGTAATATGATCTTTCCCCAGGAAGTTGTAGAGATCGGTTCTCCGGTAATTATGCGTGATTTCCGTATTGTTCCGGTTACCATAAACCCTTTTCAGTACGATTCTCAGGAGAACGAATTGCGCATCTTCACGAACCTGGGAATTACTATCGAATGTAATGGCATTACAGGTTTGAACCAGAAAAGAATACAACGCGAAAGGTCACGTTTCTTTGAATCGATTTATAAATCCACGGTTGTAAATTATAACTCAACTCTGCGGGAAAACACTAATTTCCAAGAACCCTGTTATCTTTTCATCTATCCAGATGATGCTGTAGTAGCAACTATTCTTTCCGATCTGGCAGATTGGAAACATCAGAAAGGCTTTGATGTGGTAATGGTGAATACATCAGAAACAGGAACCATTGTAGATGAAATTAAAAGTTATATCCAGAATGCCTACGATAATTGGGAGAATCCTCCCGAATTTATCTGCCTGGTTGGTGATGCGGGAGGAAATTATTCTATCCCCACAGGACATATCGATGGTGGTGGTTACAATGGTGAAGGCGATCAGATATATGCCTTACTGGAAGGGAATGATATTCTGGCAGATGTATTTTTAGGTAGACTTTCCTTTAATTCTCTCATAGAACTTCAAACCATAGTTGCAAAAATCCTGAATTATGAAAAAGAACCTTATCTGACACAAACAGACTGGTATAACAAAGCACTTCTTGTAGGAGATCCCACAGATTCCGGACCTTCCTGCATCGATACAAAACAAAATATCAGGCAAATGATGGAATACTATAAACCGGATTTTAATTTCCAGGAGGTTTACGATACTTCCCAGGGTAGCTGGGTAAGCCAGATGCAAAGCGGTCTCAATGGCGGAGTAAGCTATTTTAATTATCGTGGTTTTGTTTACATGAGCGGCTGGAACAATAATTATACCGATAATTTGAATAATGTTAATATGTTGCCGGTAGTTGTTTCCCTTACTTGTTTAACTGGTGATTTTGAAGGTACACAAGACTGTATAAGTGAAAGATTTTTAAAAGTCGGTTCACCGGGCAATCTAAAGGGAGGCATCGCTGCTATTGCTACTGCCACAGGGAACACCCACACATGTTTCAATAATTGTGTAGATGCTGGAATTTTTTACGGGATATTTGTAGATAAAATATATCATATGGGCGGAGCTTTGAATAGAGGAAAATTAAATCTCTATCTCAACTATCCCAATAATCCTGCCAATGCGGTTCATCAGTTTTCATATTGGAATAACCTGATGGGTGAT
>JAUXIJ010000122.1 GCA_030621085.1 Candidatus Cloacimonadota bacterium
GTACTATCAGCTAACAGTGAAGGGAAAATATTTGTGAAAGGTGATCTGGTTTCTAGTGGCTACCTTGGAGATATAGAAGAGACATCTCTTCGCATGCATAACGGTTGGTATGATACCGGCGATATGGGAATTATAGATGAAGACGGCTTTCTTTGGCATCGGGGCAGACTTAGAAGATTCGTGAAAGTGGGCGGTGAAATGGTTTCTCTGGTTAAGGTTGAAGAAATCCTTAACAGGTTGTTGCCGGAAGGAGTGATTTGCTGCGTTGTGGATGTACCCAATCCAACTAAAGGTTCGGATGTAGTAGCTGCAGTTGCCACAGGGGAATTTGATAAAAGAAAGATCCTGAAACAGATGGCAAAAGAACTTCCTGCTATTGCAGTACCAAAAGAATTTTATGTTGTTGAAGATATTCCTCTCATGGGTAGTGGAAAAGTTGCTTTTCGGCAAGTAGAGCAAATTTGCCGGGATATGCAGGAAAACGGTAAAAAATAAATTGTAAAAGGGCTGATGAAGATCAGCCCTTTCTTATATCTTAGAATCTGTAACTTATTCCTATCGAATTTATTCCAAGTTCTACATTGAACCTGTCCGACCGGTTCATTCTACAAATGAGATAGCTTATGCCACTACCCATAACAG
The DNA here is from genome assembly GCA_030621085.1 of Candidatus Cloacimonadota bacterium. Lineage (GTDB taxonomy): Bacteria > Cloacimonadota > Cloacimonadia > Cloacimonadales > TCS61 > JACNIV01. The sequence continues at coordinate 643 of JAUXIJ010000122.1, forward strand.
CACCTATAAACACATCACTGGGAAAGTGATTGGCGGAAGTAACTCGCAATGCGGCAGTAGCAGATGCCGAACCGAATAAAAGTATAGCAATGGGAATACTATCTCCATATCTATCTCTGTAGACATAATACCCGAAAGTAGCCGCAGAAAATGCGGTGGAACTGTGGCTGGAATAGAAAGAATGCCGGCTATTATCCTGCTGTATTTTCTCCAGCGTTATCCCATCATCATACACATAGGGTCTGGCTCGTCTGCTGAAGGTTTTCGTCCATTTACAAACAGCGCTTTGAACTAAAAGAATTTCTGAATAAACCATAAGGTTATCCAGAAAATAATCTTTATCATAAGCCAGGAAAAGTCCGGATCCTACTGCAAAATAGACAGTGTAATCACTCCAATCCTTCAGATTTTGCGAAGTTGGTCGGAAGGCTAATCTATCAAAAAAAAGTACATCATCTTTATCCATGTTTTCTATCTCGCTTTCAGTAAAATCTTTAATAAGTATATCATCGAAGTGATTGTTACTCAGATCGAGCAGAATAGCTGTAGAAATAATAGTAAGATTCTTAAGTCGATCAACCTGAAAAGTCTGTGCTGACAGCGATATTACATTTATTAATATTAATAAGAAAAAACTCTTTTTCATCAGGAGAGTCTTACATTCAAAAAAAGTATCATAAAAATTTAAATTTACTCACCCAATGTAGCTACCATCACCGCTTTGATAGTATGCATCCTGTTCTCGGCTTCTTCAAAAACTTTGGAAGCGGGGCTTTCAAAAACTTCGTCTGTCACTTCTAATTCCTGCAGACCGAATTTATTAAAAATATCTTTTCCAACTCTGGTTTTTGTATTATGAAAAGAGGGAAGGCAGTGCAGGAAAATAGTGGTGCTTTTTCCGGTCATGTCCATCATCTCTTTATTCACCTGGTAAGGCTTCAACAGATTAATGCGCTGTTCCCAAACTTCCGCAGGTTCTCCCATGGAAACCCACACATCAGTGTAGATCACATCAGCATCTTTCACTCCCGATTCAACACTGTCGGTGATAGTTATTTTTGCGCCTGTTTCTGCGGCGATTTTTTTGCATTTTTCTACCAGATATACATCGGATTGTACTTCTCCGGGAGCTACGATGCGCAGATCCATACCCATCTTAGCACCACCAACAAGTAATGAGTTTGCTACGTTGTTCCTGCCATCTCCCACGTAAGCAAAAACCATTTCGTTGTATGATTTTTGCAGGCATTCTCTGGCTGTAAGAAAATCTGCCAGAACCTGGGTAGGATGGAATTCTGTAGTTAATCCGTTCCAAACAGGAACTCCGGCAAATTCTCCAAGCTCTTCCACGATCTCCTGCCCAAAGCCGCGATATTCGATGCCATCGTACATTCCGCCCAGAACTCTGGCTGTATCTTTCATGGTTTCCTTGTGCCCGATCTGGCTGCCGGTTGGTCCCAGGTATGTAACATGTGCTCCCTGATCGAATGCTGCCACTTCAAATGCGCAGCGGGTTCGGGTGGATGTCTTTTCAAAAATCAGGGCAATGTTTTTCCCTATAAGTTTTTGATGTTCTTTACTGTCATATTTATCTTTTTTTAATTTTTCGGAAAGTTCAAGAAGATATTCGATCTCTTCCGGTGCAAAATCCAGAAGAGTCAGAAAATTGCGTCCCTTTAAATTGATAGCCATAACCATCTCCTGTAGATTTTTTTTCAAAGATTTAAAGATAGGATTTTATAGCAAGATTTTTTATAAAAGAAAAAAGCGGGGATCGCTCCCCGCTTTTTAAATTAATTTGATTATTAAGCCTTAAGGTTATTTGAGTAGTAACATTTTTTTCATTGCTGATGATTTGCCTGCAGAAATCTTGTAGAAATAGATTCCTGAACCGACTCGCTTACCATTTGAGTCTCTTCCATCCCAAACAACCTGATTTGAGATTTGGAGTGATGAGTTAGAAATTGGAAAAGTTTTTATTATCTGACCTTTTATATTATAAATCACAATCTCTGTATCCTTTGCGTCTCTGCAAGAAATTTTAAATGAGATAGTTGTTTCCGGGTTGAAGGGGTTGGGATAATTTGAAAATTCTACTAAATTACCTAAACAATAGTCATCATCGATATTATTCTCTTGCTCGTATATTAAAACGATGAATGGATCTTGATCTGTTGGACTATCTCCACCTCTAAAATATAATGCATCCATAAACGAATCATTATCAGTATCCAGAGAAAGTCTTAAACGATACTGGGTGAAAGGTCTTGTATTTTCAATGTCATCAAGGACATATTCAGTAACTTCTATAGAACGCCATCCTTCTTCAGGAGTATCACTGATAGTTCCGATAAAATGGAGTGGTGTCAGGAAAAAATCAGTTTCATCCAGAGTGTATCCATAATCAAGATGCTCGATAAAGCAGGGTGGTTCAATGATACCGGTTTGCATGTTAAATATTGGATATTCACCAATTATATCATTTCCTACAGATAAGCTTTGAAATATATTCAGAATAGCAGATTCTAATATGTAATTACTCGGAATACAAGGGATATCAAAAGCTATAAATCCCCGATTAAAGAAATAATCCCATAATAGATTACTATAATAATCTCCAACTAATATTATTGAATCAGTCCCAATACCAAAATAACCTAATCCCGGACAATATGTTATACAGCCATCTAAATACGGTATACTGTAAACAGTGTCTATTATAGTTTCCTGCGCTGTTAATAATGAGAAATGAAAAATCATAATAATAAGTATAAGAAAAAAAAGTTTTAATTTCATCGCTGCCTCCAGAAAAAATAGTTTTAGTAAAAATTATGAATATCTCAAGCTGTTTCAGTTTAGTTTTTCAAATTCAGGTTTCAAAATTCTTATCAATTTTCCGATGATGCCGGTTTCTGTATAATTCATTTAGCAAAAAACCAAATCCTTGTTTACTAAAATTAAAAAATTATGTCAATTACTTTTTTAAAATAAATCCTCC
>JAUXIJ010000067.1 GCA_030621085.1 Candidatus Cloacimonadota bacterium
AATAATAAAATAAAGTCACACCGCCCAGAGCAGTTAAATAAAAATATTTTCTGTCACTTTTTTCAATTTTAGTTTTTTTCTTATTTTTTTGGAAAAAGAAAATTATACTTCCTGCTATCAGGAAGCGGAAGAAAGTTATATTATTAGGCGTGAAGCCGCTATCTAAAAGAATACGGGTGGAAAGCAGCGAAATCCCCCAAAAGAAGATCGCTGAAAATGCTAATAGATGATATTTATTTTTCATATTTTGAGCAATTAAATTTTTGTACTGAATTAAGCAAGAATAAAAAAAATCGCATTTAATTTTTTTTCTACTTGTTCTCCTTCTCCTCGACTCGACTTGTCCGGCTTCCGTCATAAGCCGGATTAAAATTTAACGGATAGGAGAAGGTCGGGAGTTTGTAGTTGCTTCAAATAAAGATGTTACAAATTGGGTATATGATTTAATCATAAATTACAACAAATCGAAATAAAATCAATTATATATCAGGTGTTCTGTAACCAGCTAGAGATTTTACTTGCATTATTTATAACTGTTTTAAAAAATTATAAATTGAAAATTAATTGTATCTAAGAAAATAGGAGAAATAAAAAATGAATTTAGAAATAATTCAAAATTGGCTGCATATAAATTCTTCTTATGCTCAGTTAGTTGGTTTTGCCGGTGTTTTCATTGCTGCAATTTTAATCTATCTAATTGCAAAATTTGTAATCCTGTTTATAATTGAAAAATTAATTAATAAAACAAGTACCAAATGGGATGATGCACTCATCGAACATAAGGTTTTTAAGAAGCTAATTATACTTATTCCTTTTTTAATAATCTATTCTGCTACCAATTTCTATCCTTCAGTCAGAATTTTCATCCAGAGAATCACTATAGCATTAATGGTCTGGATAATTGTAAATTCCGTTTCTGCATTTCTGAAAGCTGTAAATACAATTTATTCCACATTTGAAAAATCAAAAGAACGACCGATAAAAGGATATCTGCAGATCGTGGGAATATTCTTCTTCATAATTGGCGGAATAATCATTATAGCTGTTCTTCTGGGAAAATCACCCTGGATATTGGTAAGTGGTCTGGGAGCAATGACCGCTGTTCTGCTTCTCATTTTCAAAGATACCATACTTTCACTGATCGCCAGCCTGCAAATCTCTTTCAATGATCTGATTCAGATCGGGGACTGGCTGGAAGTACCCCAGTACAACGCAGATGGAGACGTTATCGATATCGCACTTCACACAATAAAAATTCAAAACTGGGATAAAACAATATCCGTAATTCCCACACATAAACTGATCGATGGAACTTTCAAGAACTGGCGTGGAATGACTCGCTCTGGTGGAAGAAGGATCAAAAGAGCAATAAACATCGATATTTCGACAATCCGATTTTGCGATGATGAAATGTTGAGAAAATTCAAGAAATTTCAACTTATTAAAAATTATTTAGAAGTAAAAGAAAAGGAAATCGCTGAATATAATATTAAGCATAAAGTTGATACTGCAGAATCAATAAACCGACGGATTCTAACAAATATAGGAACTTTTCGCGCGTATATTTCTGCTTATTTAAAGAATCATCCAAAAGTGAAACAGGATATGACATTCCTTATCCGCCAGCTTCCACCAGGTCCTACAGGCTTACCTATAGAAATATATGTTTTTGCAAATGATACTGTCTGGGCAAATTATGAAGCCATCCAATCCGATATTTTTGACCATATTCTCGCTGTTGTTCCTGAATTTGGTTTGAAGGTTTTTCAGTATCCAACCGGATTTAATTTAAGGACAATGGATATCTGAATTTTATACTGAGGAATTCCAGCAATGGATTACAGAAAAACTATAAATATTGTCAAAAGGTATGCTGAGTTACGCAAGAATAAAAAATCTGCATTTCATTTTTTATTTGACGCTGAGAATTTATTCATCATTATTGACGTAGTTTTGAACTAGGGAAATGAAAATGTTATAAAATATTAATTTTGATGGAGAAATGAATGGAAAACATTGAACCAACTATTCTGATTCAGAAATTCCGCTTAGCTAATTCAACGGGAGTTCGTGCACTAAAGGACTTTAGCAATAAACCTAATCGAAGGATATTTCTCTCTAGTGCAAAGAATACTTTAAGGAGATTGTTTGGATACCAAGCACCATTGGTTAAAAAATACTATAATGCATTCAAGAATTATCGAAATATTACTGAAGCAGAATATAAAGCTTTATTCGATGAATTTACACAAATATTTAACTACTTAGAATTCACTTCAGGAGTGGAAACCGTAAACCCAAGATCACAAGTATCTTCCCCACCTTCTGGAGCAAATGTATTCATTATTCATGGTCACGATGAAATTAATACACTCCGATTGAAAAACCTTTTAAAAGATCAATTTGGTTTTAATTCTGTTTTAATGAAGGATAAACCAGGCAAGAGCCAATCTTTACTAGAAAAATATGAGCAAATTGCTTCAACTTGTTCATTTGCATTCTCTTTGATGACACCAGATGATGAAATCACAAATCATGAACAACCGTATTTTCAAGCAAGACCCAATGTTATTTTCGAATCAGGTTGGTTTGTAGGTCGTTTAGGAGTTCCTCGTATATGTCTCCTCTTGAAGAAAGGTACGATTGTGCATTCGGACATTGATGGCATCTCTCGTATCTACTTCAATGATAATATTGAAGATAAAGTTATTGAAATACAACGAGAACTGGAAGCTGTTGGGTTACTTAATAAATCTAATCGCATTTCTAAATGATGTGGCAAACATATTAAATTATTTTATCGGAGAAAAAATGAAAAAGAAACATATATGGTTTTTGGTTTCATCCTTAATATTTATATCAAGTTGTTCCATTTTTACAGACAATGATGATGATGATGTAATTAAATTCATTGAAACATTTTGTGATTATTCCAGTAAGGGGTTTTCGTTAGATGTAACAAATGATAAGGGGTATGTAATTACAGGTTATTATAATGATGGTGTATTGTTATTAAAAACTGACAAAAATGGAAATGAGAAATGGTGTAAAAGTCTTGGCGAAGCCAGTGATGCATGGGGAAGGTGTGTAGTACAAACAGAAGACAGTGGATATATTGTAACAGGTAATTTAACAGAAGAAAGTTTGTACGTAGTTAAAACTGATATAAATGGAAATATAGAATGGAACTTAACATATGATGGTGGTTTTGGTTACGATGTAATTCAGACAAATGATGGTGGATATATCGTATTAGGTTCTCTTTCTGGTAATCCTTGGTTGATTAAAATAAACGAATATGGATTTGAAGAATGGAATAAAATATTTGGAGAAATTAATTTGTATGGTAATGAATGTTCAATTGCTCAGACAGATGATGGTGGATATATAATTATAGGTGGTTCGAGTATAATAAAAACAGATGAACTAGGATATGAAGTATGGAGTAATACTATTAGCAGTGGTACTGGATACGAAGTAAAACAGACAGATGATGGAGGATATATAATCGCTGGTACCTCTGAAACTGGAGGAGGAGATATATGGTTAGCTAAAATCTATGATTTTGGAAATATAGTATGGGAAAGAACTTTTGGTGGTACTGAATTTGATGAAGGACGTTCAGTAGATATAACAGATGATGGCGGTTATATAATAACTGGTACAACAAGAAACATCAGCGAAGATTCATATAATATCTGGTTAATTAAGACAAACGAAATTGGTATTGAAGAATGGAATAAAATATTTGGTGGAATTAATGTAAATGACTACTCTGAAGGATGTTGTGTAAGACAAACAAATGATGGAGGTTACGTATTAACTGGCAAGATAAACAATCAAGCATGTTTAATAAAAACAGATGATGAAGGTAATATTGAATAATATAGAAATTATTAAGTCCTGCTTGCGGCAGGAAAGCTCTAATTTATTAAGCAGTCTAATATATGTTAGGTTTAACAAGAACAAGGAGAAAGAGTTATGGCAAGAAATCGAAATACTGATATTTCTGGAAAGCCTTTTGGAAAGACGACGGTTGGTGAAGTATGGAACAAGGGTCGAAAAATAGAAGGATATGAACCGAATGTTTGGCGGTACGATATTTGTGGTAAACCAATGAAGTTTTCCGATTATGGCAAAATAAATACAAAGCATGGTTGGGAGGTTGACCATATCAAGCCTGTTGCAAAGAGTGGTAGCGATAGCATTTCCAATCTACAGCCACTACAGTGGGAAAACAACCGCGATAAAAGTGATACTTACCCGTGGGCTTTCTAGTCAAATGGAAGCCTAACAAGGCAAATTTATTCGGTGCTACTCACGTACGGTGTAGATGTAAATGAACAGTTAAATTAACCTTGGATATATAATAATGACAGGTACATGTAGTCTATGTGAAAAGGAAAAGGAACTCAAACAAAGTCACCTTTTACCGAGTTTTATTTTCAAATGGAAAAAGGAAAAGGGAACTGGATTCTTTCGATCTTCACAAAATCCCAATATAAGAGTTCAAGACGGTTTGAAACTGTACCTATTATGTGCGGATTGCGAACAGCAATTTGGACTTTGGGAAAAACAGTTTTCAGAAAAACTTTTCAAACCGTTTCATGATAATTCTGGGACTCAGGTGAAATATTCTGAGTGGTTACTAAAGTTTGCTGTTTCAGTTTCTTGGAGAAACCTAATTTATCACAAACTTAAAAATGTATTCTCCCATCTTTCAGATATTCATAAGGGTCTCGCTGAAGAGGCATTGTTTACATGGAAATCTTTTTTGATGAATCAAACAAAACAAATCAGCATTTTTGAACAGCATATCTTCCCTGTCGATATCATTCAAAGCTATCAAGGCCAAGGCCGTAGTTCGTTGTCACCATATTTAAATAGATATTTTGTGGGTTCCGTAGATTTTGATCTTCTTTGGACTGAAAAGACCTGCCTTCTATATTCAAAACTAAATAAACTTATTGTAATTGGAATTATTCAGCAACCAATTAAAGATTTTCTTGTAGGCACTCATATTAACTATCCTACAGGTGAATTCATGCCGAGACCAATAGAGATACCTGAGCAATTATTTAATTATTTCAATAAACGTGCAAATCAGTGTGCTCAACATTTGTCGTCATTATCAGATAAACAGTGGGCAGTAATCAGTAAGTCATATGAAAAAGACATCGACAGATTAAAAAATTCTGACATTTTTATTGCAACTGGAGTTGATTTCTCCATTTCCGGTCAGAATGCATTTCATGTCTTGAAATCGAAGAAGAATAAAGATTAGAAATAAAGCAGTTGAAATATCTTTAGAAGGTCTAACTTTGTCTGCACTGGACATTGCCACTCTAGCGTGATATTGATGCTCAGTGCATTCTAATAAAGTATTGATTAAGTACGAAAGTCCAGTGCGTTCAATCCTTGCGCAAGTGAAACCTGACGTTATACCCAAAATGAAAATTGTGTGATATCTAAAATAAAGGAGTGATTATGGTTGCTAATGTAAAAGTTTATCTTGATGACAATGTGCCAGAGTATATGGAAGGAATCAAACGTTGTGGTTCGGTTATCTCAGAAGATGAAAACGGCGATAAGATTAAAGATCACCAAGAGCTAATAGACAATACAGAATACCACTCTGCGGAAGAATTAATTAAGGATGTGGCGAATCGATTAGGTGTAAGCCCTGATATTGTCGAAATTATTGAATAACAATAAAGAAAAAGAGTGTTATCCACTTGTTCCCAAGTTTTTCTTGGGAATACTCTTTTATTGCGAAGTTCAACTTCGCATACAAATGCGTTACTAAGTGCATCCGTCAAAGCTGAACACAGTACATGGGAATGACAAAAGATATTTACTTTATAATCTTCTTCTCTTTGCGTCCTTCGCGATCTTAGCGGTTCAAACTTTTTGATCATAACCATTGCGAAGGTCAGAGACCATTAGACAGACAAGAGAATTCCAGCATCGTTTGCTTCTCAAGCCGATGCATCATTCGCAAGGTTTCTTTTATCCTCGGTCGGCTTTCAGCACTTCCAGGAATGCTTCCTGCGGAATAGAGACAGAACCGATCTCTTTCATGCGTTTTTTGCCTTCTTTTTGTTTTTCCAAAAGCTTTTTCTTTCGGGTAATATCACCGCCGTAACATTTGGCAGTCACGTTCTTTCGCATTGCATTGATCGTACTTCGAGCGATGATTTTTGCACCTATACTTGCCTGAAGAGCAATTTTAAAGAGATGTCTGGGAATAACATCCTTCAATTTATCGGTTACACTTTTCCCCCAATGATAAGCTTTATCTTCATGGCAGATAAAAGACATAGCATCCACTCTTTCGCTGTTTATGAGGATGTCCACTTTCACCACATTAGATTTCCGGTTCTCTTTGAATGAATAATCCAGCGATGCATAACCTTTGCTCACGGATTTCAGTTTATCATAAAAATCGAATATGATCTCGATGAGCGGCATTTCATAATGGATTGAAAGTCGTTTTTCGTCTATGTACTGCATATCTTTCTGAATTCCTCGCCGCTCCTGCACCAGTTTCATAATATTACCCACGAACTCTGTGGGAACGATGATCTCCACATCCATCACCGGTTCTTCTATGGATTCGATATTCACCGGATCGGGCATATCCACCGGATTATAAATAACCAGTTTACTGCCATCGTTCAGATTTATAATAAATCTCACACTGGGAGTGGTAGTAATTATGGGTACATTATATTCCCTGAAAAGACGTTCTTTAACAATTTCCAGGTGAAGCATTCCCAAAAATCCGCAGCGGAAACCGAACCCCAAAGCCAGGGAACTTTCCGGCTCATAAGTGAGTGCTGCATCGTTAAGTTTGAGTTTCCCCAGACTCTCCCTCAGGTTTTCATGATCTTCTTTTGCCAGCGGGAAAACACCACTGTACACCATTGGTTTGGGTTCTTCAAATCCGGGAAGGGTTTCTTCACATCCACCTTTTGCTGTAGTAATTGTATCTCCTACCCGCGCATCGGCAACTTCCTTGATATTAGCAATAATGTAACCCACTTCACCTGCTGTGAGTTCATCTGTCTCCTCTTTTTTCAAACCCAGGTAACCGATCTCTTCAATGGAAAATTCTTTCTTTGTGGAAAAAAATTTTATTGTTTCACCTTTTTTCAGTCTGCCGTCGATCATACGGATAAGAACAATCACACCGCGGTATGTATCAAAGTAGGAATCAAAAATAAGTGCTTTGGCAGGAAGATCGATATTGCCAACCGGAGCAGGAATAATATCAATGATCCCTTTCAGCAGGTCATCGACACCTGTTCCTTCTTTTGCACTTATCCTGTAAATATGTTCCCTGTCTACCCCGATGTTTTCTACAATATCGTGCTCGGTTCCTTCCACATCTGCTTTTATGAGATCTATCTTATTTACTACCGGAATTATTTCCAGTTCGTTTTCCATTGCCAGGTAGAGGTTGCTCATAGTTTGAGCTTCTATTCCCTGCGATGCATCCACCAACAGAAGTGCACCGTCACAGGAAGCAAGACTGCGGGAAACTTCATAAGAAAAATCAACGTGTCCGGGAGTGTCGATTAAATTCAAAATATATGTTTTTTCATTGTATTTGTATTCCATGCGAATTGCATGAGATTTAATAGTTATACCGCGTTCCCGTTCCAACTCCATATCATCCAGGATAAGTTCAGCATGTGCACCTTTATCTATCACGTGAGTAACTTCCAGCAGCCTGTCTGCCAGCGTGGATTTGCCGTGATCTATATGAGCAATTATACAGAAATTCCTGATCAATTCCCTGTTCTCATTTCCCATTAATTAAATCTCCAAAACACATTTAGTCGAATTCAAAAACTGGAGCAAAAGGCTTAATGTCAATCTTTTCCTGCTATTAGTTGCCACACAAAAAATTTATGCTTGACGCAAACAGGAATATTTTTAAGTTCTATTCAAATTTCTAGTTAGAAAGGCTTGATAGATGATAGAAGTTATACGTGAAAAATGTAATGGTTGTGAACTTTGTTTAAAAGCCTGCGCTTACGATGCTATTGTGATCGTCGATAAGATGGCAGAGATAGATCTGGATAAATGCCCGCTTTGTGGAGCCTGCGTTAGTGCCTGTCCATTTGATGCGATCTTCATTCGTAAATATGGTCAGAAAATAATTAATCGGGAACAATTTAAAAACATCTGGATTTTCGCTGAACAGAAAAGAGGTGAAATTGCACCGGTGGTTTTTGAGCTTCTGGGAAAAGGTAAAGAACTTGCACAGCAGAGAGAAAGTGAACTGATCGCTGTTTTATTCGGACACGAGATTGAAAATCTATGTCAGGAATTAATAGCTTATGGCGCTGATAAAGTGATCTATGTGGACGACCCGAAGCTGAAAGATTTCTTAGATGTTCCATACACAAAAGCCATGACCGAGCTTGCCAATAAATATAAACCCGAGATCATCCTCTCGGGAGCTTCCGTACTGGGAAGATCATTCATTCCCCGCGTGGCGGTGGAACTGCAAACCGGTCTTACTGCCGATTGTACCGGACTGGAGATCGATAAAGATACAGGCGGATTGATGCAGACCCGTCCTGCTTTCGGCGGAAATATTCTGGCTACCATCGTAACACCGAACCATCTTCCTCAAATGGCAACCGTACGTCATAAAGTTATGGATCCCCTGGAAAAAGATGAGAGCCGAACTGGTGAGATCATCAAAGAAGAAATCGATTTCTCAAATTTAAAAGATGATACTAAATATCTTGGCTTCACAAAAGATGAAACTCAAATGGTAAATCTTACCGAAGCAAATGTAGTTGTATCCGGCGGGAGAGGATTGAAGAATCAAGAGAATTTCGCTCTTCTGAAAGAACTTGCAAAAGCCCTGGACGGAGGAGTGGGAGCATCCAGAGCAGCCGTGGATGCCGAGTGGATAACATATCCGCACCAGGTTGGTCAAACAGGTAAAACCATTAAACCAACGATCTATATTGCGGTGGGAATCTCCGGTGCTATCCAGCACCTGGCTGGTATGCAGTCAGCAGATTATATTATTGCGATAAATAAAGATCCCGACGCTCCGATTTTCAAAGTTGCAGATCTGGGTTTAGTGGGTGATCTTTTTGAGATACTACCTTTATTAAATAAAAAGTTAAGGTAATAGTGTTTCTCTATGGAAATTAAAGTTAGAGTCTGTGTTCATAATGCTGATAAAATAACCAAGAATACCACTTTAAAGCTGAATAGCTCTTTATTGAAAGATAAAAATAAAATTTGGGATTGTACTGATACGATTGCCTATCCCCCGTTCATCAACAGCCACGATCACCTCATTAGCAACTGGTTTCCAAAAGCAGCTTTAAACCCATCCTACACGAATGTTAACGTGTGGGTAGAAGAGATGAAATCCTCAGATTCCTTCATGGAAAGAAACAAGGTTTGGATAAATGATGGTAAATTCGACCTGACTCATGGAACTGCGCCTCTCATCATTTCATTGGGTGTATATAAAAATCTTTTTTCAGGATGCGCTGTTGTTCAGGATCACATTCCAAACCAAAAAAAAGAATATTACAATAATAATCCTATCAAAATCATAAAAAATTATACTCAATGTCACTCTCTTTCCATGGAAAACTGGTGGGGTGGTAAAACCGCAGAAGAAGAATACAGAAATGCTGCAGGTAAAATGCCTTTCATCATACATATTGGCGAAGGGATAGATGAAGTTGCAAAAAAATGCTTCCCCCGTATGGAAGAACTGAACCTGCTGCAACCGAATACACTTATTATTCACGGCATTACATTAACCAGAGACCAGATAAAAAAATGTGCAGAAAGTGGAACTTCCATTTGCTGGTGCCCAGAGTCCAATCTCTTTCTGATAGGTAAAACACTGGATATTGATTCCTGCCTTGAATTTGGAGTTAATGTGGTTTTGGGAACAGATTCGACCATGTCGGGCAGCAGGAATATTCTTTACGAAATAAAATGTGCCAAAAAGAACTTTCCGCATATTCCCATGAAAGAAATATTCCGCATGATCAGCACAAACGCACGCAAAGCTTTGTTTCTTCATAACTCTTACGGTATTCTGGAAAATGAAACTTCCAACCTGCTGCTGCTACGAATGAAAGATATGGATCCATTTGAAAATATCTTAAATACTCTAATGGATGATATTGAGCTTTTCGTACACCAAGGGGTACCGGTTTATGGCAATCTGAAATTCCTGGCAGATTTTGATATTGATAGAAAGCAGTATCATTTCTTTACTGTGCACGGGTATAAGAAATTTGTGAAAGGACATCCTGAACTAATAAACGCAAAAATCGACTCAATTCTTGGTTACCATAAAGATTTTCCTTTTTTCCCATTTTAAATTATTTTGAATCTGAAAGTAATAAGAGTTTCCAATGTTAAAATTATCAGAGATTTTTTTAAGCATTCAAGGTGAATCAACTTATGCAGGATTGCCCTGTATATTCATTCGTTTGGCAGAATGCAACTTACGATGTAATTATTGCGATACTACTTATAGTTACAAAACAAAGTTTGAAAAATCTATCGACCAGGTACTGAAAGAAATAAAAAAATATGATCCTGTTAAACTGGTGGAAATTACGGGGGGTGAACCTCTTCTTCAGCCTGATATCTACAATCTTATTACCGGATTGCGATATCATAATTATAAAATTTTATTGGAAACCAACGGTACAATAGATCTGGAAAAAGTGCCGGATCATGTTACTAAAATTGTTGATGTAAAATGTCCGGGAAGTGGTTATAAAGATAGCTTCATAGAAAAAAATTTGCATTTTATCAATCCCAAAAAAGACGAAATTAAATTCGTGCTGTCAGATAAAAAAGATTATATTTGGGCAAAAGAATTCATTGTGCAATACGATCTTGAATCACATAAAATATTATTTTCACCTGTTGTTGAAAAACTAAAACCTGCACTACTGGCAAAATGGATCACTGAAGATAAGTTGCCGTTTAGAATGCAGTTGCAATTACATAAAATGATCTGGGGAAAAGATAAAAGAGGGGTTTAATGAAAACCCTTCTTTGTTTTATCTTCTCGTTCGCAAGTTGAACTTGCAAACGCAACCTAAGTTGATAAGTTCAACTTATCAACTAGAAGATATTATCTTCCCTGCTCTCTCTATCTCATATAAATAATTTTCCAGTCCTTCTTTTCTTTGATCTTCGATTGAAATCTTCAATTTGATCTTATCAGAGTATTCGATATCTGAGATAGTTGCTCCGATGTTTTTTATTTTGTGCTTTAATATTTCTCCAAAATCATATGTTGTGGTAATGTTAAATTCGATTGTTTTTACCAGTTTTGTTAAAGGTGAACGGGCAATAGCATTTTCTACACTTTCACCATACGCATCTATAAGACCACGAATTCCCAATTTTACTCCACCAAAGTAGCGGGTTACCACTATAGCGATATTGGTCATATTATGCTTTTTCAGTGCATTCAACATAGGAATACCTGCAGTACCGGAAGGTTCTCCTGCATCAGAACTGTGAAAGGTTTCACCTTTTTCACCTACAATATAAGCCCAGCAATTGTGGTTAGCTGTTTTGTGTTCGGCAGCGATCTTCGAAATGTAATTTTTAGCTTCCTTCATGCTTTCCACAAAATGCAGGTGCGCGATTAAAGTTGAACGTTTTATTTTTGTTTCGGTCTTTCTATCTTTTAATATTGAATAATAATATTCCATAATCTAATCTTGTTTAAAATTGAAATTATTTACCTTGTCCCAACGCAGAGCATTGGAACGAGTAATAGAGGTTATGATAACCATTCGCAAGGTTAATACTCCAACAAGTTTCTTAATTGTTCTGTATCCAGATTTTTTAATACATTTTGTCCGCCTTCAATAATGTGTTCGAACATATCTTTCTTATTTTGCTGTAGATCCAATATTTTTTCTTCTATCGTTCCTTTGGTAATGATCTTATAGACCATCACTTTCCTAGTTTGGCCTATGCGGTGTGCCCTATCGATTGCCTGATTCTCACCCATAGGGTTCCACCATGGATCAACAATTATCACCGTATCGGCAGATATAAGATTCAAGCCATAACCACCTGTTTTCAAGCTTATGAGAAACGCACGAATATTGTTATTATTATTGAAGTTATCTATTACCTTCTGTCTATTTCTGGTGGAGCCATCCATGTATTCATAAGCAATCTTTTCTCTATTTAATACCTCTTTCAATAATTTTAGCATTTGTACAAATTGACTGAATACAAGCAGTTTCTTACCACTTTCCACAGCATCCACAATTATTTCACGTAGTAACTCTACTTTACCGGATATTTCAATATCATGCTTTATCGTGTTATCCAGCAAAGCAGGATGGTCACATATTTGTCGCAACTTAGTGAGAGCAGCAAGAATATGCAGGTAATTAGCCCCTATTTCACTTTCTACACTCATGAATTTATTCTTTAAATTTTCTAGGACCTGTAGATACATTTTTTCCTGAATAGGGGTGAGTTTGCAGTAGATTAGCTGCTCCTGTTTATCGGGTAATTCTATCAAAACATCTTTCTTTTTTCTCCTCAGTATGAAAGGTGAGACCTGTATCTTCAGCTTTTCATGTGCTTCTTTCAATTTAACAGAAGAGTCCATATATTCATTTTTGAATTGCCGCAAACCGGGCAGATAACCAGGCATAAGAAAATCGAAAATAGACCATAGTTCTGTAGGGTTGTTTTCTATAGGTGTACCGGAAAGAGTGAGCTTATGAAGTCCCTTTAATTTCTTTACTGCTTTAGTTCTCAGAGCTACAGCATTTTTTATATGTTGAGCTTCATCCAGGATAATATAGTCGAATTCAATTTTGGAAAGCTGTTCGATATCATTCTGGATAATGGAATAGGAAGCGAAAAGAATATTTACCTTCAATTTTAAAAGTTTTTTTCGCTCTTTCTGGGTTCCTTCATAAAGTACATAAGAAAGGTTTTTATTGAATTTATCGATCTCAGCTGCCCAATTGAAAAGCAGGGTTTTGGGACAGATAACTATCGACCGCGAACCTGCAGGTAGATCTGAAAGTATAGAAATAGCCTGAATGGTTTTCCCCAGTCCCATCTCATCTGCCAGGATGCCGGAAAGTTCGTAGGTTTCCAGCATTTTAAGCCAGTGAAATCCTGCCTTCTGATAACTTCGCATAACCGGTTGTAAAATGTTGGAAATCTGGGTTCTGGTGCTTAATTTTCTCTTGAGGATAGCTGTAAACATTTTTTCCAGGTAGTTATCACCAAAAATCCTGATCCCTTTATTTACCGTGCTCAACTGATATACATAAGGCAGATTATAGATAGAAAGCTTATACCCTTCGCCTGTGAGTTTTTCGCTCTTTTTCAGTAGATTTTCCACTTCGAAGAATGCATTTTTGTTTTCAAAGAAGAGCAGTCGACCATCTTTCAGTTTAAGGAATTTCTCGCGTGTTTTAAAAAATTTACTCAATTCTTCATGAGTGAATTTAATATCCTTATAAGTGTATTCCACTTCATACTCGAACCAGTTGATCTTACCACTTTTTCTTGTCTTGATAACCGGTTGTAATTTTACCCGGTAAACAAATTCCTTTTTCAATTCTTCCGAAAGTTGAATATTCCAGGTTGGATCTGCATATTCAAAAATAACTTTCTTTAAGGTTTCAATGCTCTCTTCACTTTCAAAAATAAGCTGAGAATTTTCCTCCAATCTGTTCGTTTGAGATTCAGGAAGTTTTTCAACGAATTTGAATATCTGGTATTTTATCTGAGGGGGAACATAGAACCACGTAACAATGCCCTTCTGATCGAAACGAACAAGCTCTACTGGGAACCTTATTACAGACATCGGTATCACCACATTATTGGAATAATCCAGCAGTCCGTTCATTACAATACTGCCATTTTCCTTATGCAATTTGAAAGTTATAATGGGAGTATTATTGTGAACTTCAGGAATTTGTATATCTTCACCGAAATCAAGATAGCATTTAATAAGCCCCAACTGCCTGGCTACAACCGAAGAGAGATAGACTAGATCTGCCTTGTTAAGAACATATCCTTCAGAAAATATCTGCTCTGCTATTTCATCCAGGAAAGGTAGAGTTATAGGATAAATTTTATTTTTCTTAAAGATATAAGTAGTTCTGGCCACAAAAACAGCTGATATCTGTTCTGCATTAGAAATCTTAAGAATGAATTTCTTCTTATCCAGCTTATTAACCTGAAAATTAATCCTGAACTCCTCATCGGAAAAAGAGATACGGTCTCCAGTTTCTTTTATATATACCTTGTTCTGAAGACTCTTGAGCACATTAAAAAAATTAATAAACCTATCTTTATAAATTGTGAAAAATACGCCTTTCCTGCTATACGAACATTTGTTTTTGTATAACAGTTTTAAAAGGTCAAGTTCAGCACTAGATAATGCTTTCATCTGCTTTTGCGCCTGTGGGATCAACGGCAGGTCATCTTCCTTGAATTCCCCATCTGCGGCAATAATGGAAAATAATCTGACCAGCATAGGTTGATAGCTTTTTAAATAAAACCGGATTTTATCGGTATTGTTATTATAGATATCACTAATCTCGATCTTTGCGTTTAAGATCACTCTTTGCCAGTATTCGTTATAATCCAGCAATTTTGCATGATAGGTTTGTACAGCCTTTTTCTCGAGCATATCCGTGGAAAGATAATTATATGCATAATATAATATGGAAAGATAATGTTTGCAGTCATCTTCTCCGCATTCGGTGCAGGAACGTGTTAATATCCTGGAATTCTTTTTATCATAACTAATATCAATCTTTGGGCTAAAGATATGAGTTTTTTCAGAAATAGCTTCAAATTTGAATATTACATTCTTTTTCTCATCAAGATAGTATTTGAATATTAAATCATCTTTTTTCAATTTGATTACTGAACTCTTAAAATACCATGAATTAGAATGTTCGTGATATTCAGTCCCAAAAAGTCTGGCCATGTTTTCTCCCAAAATCCAGATTAACCAAATTTAACAAATGATGAAACAGGTAACTCGAAAGTCAAGTTATAAAATTCTTCTATGAACTTTTTAATGCTACATTCTTTAATAAAAAACAACAAATCTTCATTTAACCTTGACACTAAAATAGTTTAATATGTTTTTTCAAATATGATGAAATCAATATATGGAGGATATATGAAAAAAAAACTGATTTTATTTATTTTATCTATGTTGTTTGTAATGCCGGTATTATTATCTGCTGATACAGGGAATATCGTTGGCCGTGTTACCAACAAAACAAGCGGTGCTCCTATCGAAGGAGTATCGATTTACCTTGAAGATTCCAGGACAGGAACATATTCGAAAGAGGATGGAACATTTGTCTTGCGAGATGTATCATCGGGAGAACATACTATCTATGCCAGATTTGTGGGATTTCGCGCACTTTCAGAAAAAATTAATGTGGAAAAAGACATTTCTACTCAGGTAATGTTCGAAATGGAAAGAGAAGCGATCAAAATGGAAGGTATCACCGTTTCTGCCAATAGAGCCGTAAAACGAGAAACCCCCATTGCTTTCACGGATATTGATGAGGAAATCATCTCAGATAAATATACAACACAAGATATACCGCAGCTACTGGAAGATGTACCCGGACTCTTTGCTAATACTACCGGCATCGGAGACGCTCAAATTACGATGCGTGGTTTTGAAGCAGATAAGATCCAGGTGCTTAACAACGGAATTCCTGTGAATGATCCGGAAAGCCAGAAAGTATACTGGAGTAACTGGACAGGTCTTCCTTCCAACGTGAAATCTGTGCAGGTCCAGAAAGGTGCCGGCTCTTCCCTTTATGGTTCCGGAGCATTCGGCGGCTCTTT
>JAUXIJ010000115.1 GCA_030621085.1 Candidatus Cloacimonadota bacterium
ATCTGATTGTCCTGTCCGTCGCTGGTTATCTCAATTGCCATTGAAATTGTTCCTGCGGGATGGTTGAATTTGTCGATCCTGGTAACTTTACCTGAAATTGAAGCATGCATTGGGATAGAGACAAAGCTGCTTGGATCAGCTATTTTCTGGCCTGCAAGAACTTCATCTCCTACCTTCACTATCGGTTTGGATGGAGCGCCAATATGCTGGGAAAGAGGAATTATAACTTTTGAAGGCAGGGGGACAATTTCTACAGGCTTATTTTGGGATTATTTTTTAGAGTCGTGGGGATGTACCCCACCGGGGAATGTTTTTAAACCCATTCTTTCTCCCTTTATTTTTCTATAACTTAATATAATGATAATATTTTATTAGAGACCACATTCTAAATCTTCATTATATAAGCAAGATTTTTTTTAAGAAGATTAATGAAACTCAAGAAACAGATAAAGGTAGACAATTTTCATATATATCAGGAGTTTGCTCAAAAAAAAATAAGGAAAAAATTGATGCAGTTAGACCGGATCGAAAAGAGAACTTTCTTCATTTTGATGTTAGCGGCTTTTTTTAACGGGTTTATCATAAGCACGTTTAATTTGCAGGATATTATCGCCAAAAAGGCACTTCATGCTTATGACTGGCAAATAACCATACTGGTAATGTTATGGCCGCTTTCTAACCTGTTCTCTATTTGGTGGGGCAAGATACTGGAGCATTCCAAAAGCCTTTCCAAGTTTTTTATACTTACCGGGCTTATAGGAAGATTGTGTCTGATATTAATGCTGTGGGTACATAATTTTTATCAATACCTTGTAATTCTTGTAATTCTATTTTCGTTTAGTGCACTCATCAGCCCGGCTCAGAATTCTATTTATCAGCTTAATATTTCACTAAAGAACCGGGGATTGATCTTTGGATATGTATCCAGTCTTATAACTCTGGTAGCTATTTTTTTCAGTTATGCAGCGGGTAAATTACTTGATATTAATGAAAACTGGTTTCGTTATATTTTCCTGGCTGTAGGAATTCTGGGCTGCTTGAGTTCTTTTTTAATGGCTTTGATCAAGATCAATAAAGAAGGTTTCAAAGAAAAAGCTTTTCTTACTTTGAAACAGGTATTTATAAAACCGGTATTACGAACGATGGAAGTTTTGAAGAACAATAAAGATTTTGCGATCTTCCAAAGAAATTTCTTCCTGTATGGAATAGCATTTATGATTCTGTTACCAGCAATTCCCAAATACCTGGTAGAATATTTGCAAATGGATTATTCGCATACTTTTCTGGCAAAGGGCGTCATTGCGCAGATCGGCATTCTTTTTCTGGCTCCTTTAGCTGGGAAAGTCCATGACAGAAAAAATCCTGCTTTCTTTACAACCATTGTTTTTGGGATCCTCAGCCTTTATCCTCTTACGCTTCTAATTTCCAGTTTCATGTTGAGTACCAGTTATGTTTATTATGTGGTTTACTTCGCTTTTCTTATTTTCAGTGTTGGTTTGTCTGGTATGATCATTGCCTGGAATATCAGTTCCATATTTTTTGCCGGTAAAGAAGATGTTTCCATGTATCAAAGTGTTCACGTAACTTTAACAGGAGTACGGGGTATATTTGCTCCATTTCTGGGATTACTTATAATGAAAACTCTGGGCATCAGAGCTGTGTTTATCGGAGCTACTGCTTTATTCCTGATAGCGTCTATTCTGAGTTTCAAACTTTATTTAAAAATGTGTAAAAAAGAGGTTGTATTTGCAATTCCTGCAAAACACATATTATATCACTTCAGAAAGATTTTTCCTTTCAGTTAGGAGGGTAACTTGAGATATAAACTGATGATAATATTTTTTCTTTTTGTATTGAGACTTCAGGCAGGAATAACTGTCGAATACAAGTCCGGCTTAGCTCCGGAAGTGATCAATACAGAAACGATCGATACAATTGATTATTTTAACGTATATGAATTGAATAAAGCATTTAAAGCAAAAATTATGGAAGACGTTCCTGATCAGCGACTGAAAGTGAATATGTTCGGTGAACAACTTATATTTCTTCTGGAATCGTCTTATTTAATACACAAATCTGAACTCTATAATTTTACATTTAACATAGTACAAAAGGATGGTAAGTACTTAATTCCGGTTACGCTCTTAAAGAAAATAATACCGGAAATTTTTCCTGAGAAGATAACTGTTTTGAATGGCAATATCATTGCAGATAATCCCAGCGATAATTCGATAAAAACCATTGTTCTTGATCCTGGTCACGGTGGAAAAGATCCTGGTGCAGTTGGTTTCTCTAAGAAAAATTTTGAAAAAGATATCGTGCTTGATGTTACACATAAATTAAAAAAAGTTCTGGAAGAAAATCTGGATGTGAATGTATTGTTAACCCGTGAAATCGATGAATTTGTTTCTCTGCAGCAAAGAACCCAATTTGCCAATAGCAATCAGGCAGATCTCTTTATTTCCATCCATTGTAATGCCCATAGAAAAGAAAAAATAGACGGCATCGAAGTTTTTTATCTTTCTACTGCTATAACAGACGATGCCCGGGCAGTAGAAGCACTCGAAAATGAAGTGGTTTATAAATTTGAAGGCGGGGAAGAAGCTGTAAGGAAATACGATGACCTGGCTTTTATTCTGGCAGATATGGCACAAAGCGAACACCTAGAGGAAAGCTATCAACTGGGAATGAAATTGCAGAGTTCTCTTGTTGGTTCTACGAACGGTTATGACCGCGGAGTGAAACAGGCAAATTTCTATGTTCTGCGGGGTGCTTTTATGCCTGCAGTTCTTATCGAGTTAGGATTTATGAGTAATAAAGAAGAAGAAAAAAAACTTATGAAATCTTCTTATCAGGATAAACTTGTAGATTCCATGTTTCAGGGGATCAGAGATTTCAAATTCAAGTACGATAAGATGCAATAAAATATAAATAATATTGTTTTAAATAAAACTCCAACTATACGTTTTGAAGAAAAAATAAAAATGGTTTGACATTAAATAGGCTTAACTTTCTTTGTCCCATAAAATTATAAAGACGGAGGAATTGATGCCTAATCATAAATCTTGTGAAAAGAGATTAAGACAGGAAGAAAAAAGATCGGCACGTAATCATTATGTGAAAATGACCATTAACACACTTGCCAAAAAAATGCACAGTGAAATCTCAATAGAGGATAAAGAAAAACTTCTTTCCGAAGTTTATACTCAATTGGATAAAGCTGCCAAAAGAAACATCATTCACAAAAGAACCGCTTCCCGCAGGAAAGCCAGGCTTGCTGCTTATTTCAACAAAGAAAGAGCATCCCGGTTAAAAGAAGAACCCCCAAAAGAGAAAAAATAAACTGAATTTGCATTTAAAGGCAGACAGCAATGTCTGCTTTTTTTTGTTAATTGGATTCCAATAAATTAATGGATATAAATATAATTCTCTATATAGCTGCTGGAGTGATGGCTCTCGTCATTGTTATCTTCTATATATTATCAGTAAAAAAGAAACATAAACAGTCTTTACGGATTGAAACAACAAAACAAGAAGTTTCCAGGACGCTCAAAGAAAAACTGGCAAAAACCAAAAGCAATTTTCTGGGTAAATTAGCAGAAGTAATTAAACTTCGTGGCAAAGTAGACGAAGAGCTGATGAGTGACCTGGAAGAAATAATGCTGCAATCAGATGTAGGAGTGCAAACCAGTTGTGATATCATCGATAAACTGCGTGAAGAAATAAGATTGAACCAGATAACAGATCCGGGTGATGTTCAAAAGACTCTGGAAGAAATAATTCGTGAACTGTTATTAAAAGATTATGCTACGGAAACTAACCACTTGCAAATAACCAATGAAAAACCATTTATCATTCTTTTTGCCGGAGTGAATGGAGTAGGGAAAACCACTACTATCGGAAAACTGGCAAAAAGATTTACAGATCAGGGTAAAAGTGTGCTTCTAATAGCTGCCGATACTTTTCGTGCTGCTGCCATAGAACAACTTTCCATCTGGGCAGATCGAGCCGGAGCCTCCATCATGAAACAGCAGAGGGGTGCTGATCCGTCTTCTGTAGTTTATGACGGTATAATGAGTGCAGTGAATAAAAAGATCGATATTGTAATGATAGATACAGCCGGACGCCAACACACAAAGATAAACCTGATGAACGAACTTTCTAAGATAGTTCGTACAATAAAGAAGATAGTACCGGATGGACCACATGAAACCCTGCTGGTGGTAGATGCTACCACCGGACAGAATGCAATCTCACAGGCAGAAATATTTGATAAAGCCACCAACCTGAGCGGACTGGTGCTTGCCAAGCTGGACGGTACTGCCAAAGGTGGAATTGTAATAGGTATTAAGCACCAGCTAAATATTCCAGTTAAACTTATAGGTGTAGGTGAATCACTTGCAGACCTGCGCGATTTTGATGTAAATGAATTTGTAAACGCTATATTTGAATAATCAGTCATCATTTCCGGGTAATCGGTAATCTATAAAAAGATAGCCATAAAAAGCATAAAAAATATCATTTAATTAAAAATTTACATCGCTTGTTTTTCGTTCGTTCCGAAATTGTATTTCGGAATGCAATTGTTTTAGAAACTCTGTTTCATTTAATGGAGAAATTCTAAGATATTGAGGAAAATGCTTAGAAAAAAGAATGTCAAACAATTCTGTCATTGTCAGCTATGCACCACAACAAAACCTGTAAAGAGCT
>JAUXIJ010000012.1 GCA_030621085.1 Candidatus Cloacimonadota bacterium
TTCTGACCTTTTTTCTTAAATGATTTCTCGATAGCTTTCTTGATCATCTTGATGGCAGCATCCCTTTCCAGTACACCGGAAATAAGGAAAAAAGCTGTCTGCATCACTGTATTTATGCGATTACCCAATCCAACTTCATTTGCTATCTTAAGAGCATTAATATTATAAAGCCTGATCTTTTTCTCGATGATTGTTTTCTGCATATCTATCGTAAAATTCTCGAAAACTTCATTTTGATCCCAATTAGAATTTAGCAGGAAAACACCCTTATCCTTAATTCCTTCCAGAACATCGTAACGTCCAATGAACGCCTGGTTATGACAGCCCACAAAATCAGGATTCTCAACCAAATATTCCGACTGGATAGCACTTTTCCCGAAACGAAGATGAGAACGTGTGATACCACCGGATTTTTTGGAATCGTACTGAAAATATCCCTGGGCATACATATCGGTGTTATCTCCGATGATCTTGATGGAGTTCTTGTTAGCTCCTACTGTTCCATCGGCTCCCAGACCCCAGAATTTGCAGTTGATCGTTCCTGGAGGAGTGGAATCGATATCTTCTTTTATGGGAAGTGAAAGATTGGTAACATCGTCGTTAATACCCACAGTAAAGTTATGTGTACATTTCCCACTTAGATGATCGTATACAGCTTTAACCATGGAAGGTGTAAATTCCTTGGAAGAAAGCCCGTAACGTCCACCAATGATAGTGAGGTCTTTTCTATCTTTAAGAGCAGCTACAACGTCCAGATAAAGCGGTTCACCTATCGAGCCGCATTCTTTTGTCCTGTCCAGAACTGCTATTTTCTTAACGCTTTTTGGAATTGCATCTATAAATGCTTTTACAGAGAACGGACGATAAAGACGAACCTTGATAAGACCGAGCTTCTCACCTTTTTTATTCAAGTAGTTAATGGTTTCTTCGATGGTTTCAATACCGGTTCCCATAGCAATGATGATTCTATCTGCATCGGGAGCGCCTACATAATCGAACAGGTGATACTGACGACCGATAACTTTTGCTAATTTATCCATGTATTCCTGCACAATGCTGGGAGTTGCATCATAATATTTATTTACTGTTTCCCTGCCCTGGAAATAAACATCAGGATTCTGCGCACCCACTTTTACCTGAGGTCTTTCCGGGTTCATGGCTCTACTGCGGAAGTCTTCCACATACTGCATTTCCACCATTTCTTTCATTGTATCATAATCTATAAGGTCAACCTTCTGAATTTCATGTGAATTCCTAAAACCATCAAAGAAGTTGAGGAATGGTACTTTTGACTTAAGCGTGGCAAGATGAGAAACAATTGCCAAATCTATTATCTCCTGGATAGAACCTTCTGCCATCTCACCAAAACCAGTGTTACGGGCACTCATCACATCGGAATGATCTCCAAAAATGGAAAGCGACTGCACAGCAAGAGAACGAGCCGAGACATGGAAAACCGTGGGCAGCATCTCCCCTGCTATTTTATGCATGTTGGGAAGCATGAGCATAAGACCCTGCGAAGCTGTGAACGTAGTGGTAAAAGCTCCGGCAGAAAGTGAGCCGTGAACCGCACCTGCAGCACCCGCTTCCGACTGCATCTCGATAACATCTACTGCTTGTCCGTAAATATTCTTCCTGTCATTGGCAGCCCAGGCATCTGCCATTTCACCCATCGCTGAAGATGGAGTGATAGGGTAAATTGCCGCTACTTCACTGAAAGCATAAGCTACATGAGTTGCTGCGGTATTCCCATCCAGGGTTACTTTTTCAAACTTTTTCATTTTTTACTCCCTGTATATGATCTTTAATTTTTTTCTCGCTCCAAATTTATGGTAATTATTTTCACGTCAATTAAATTAAATTTTTATTATATTTTAATATTATATTTTATTAAATGATGTTCTTTTTCTTAAATTTTCAAGCATCTTAAATGGAATACGGAAAGGTTAAAAATATGATGTTATAATAATATCTGAATGAAAGCGGACAGATAACCCAACCGCTGATACGCTTGTTAGGGACATCTTCATCTGTTTTTAACAAACTCGATTTTCTATTCATTTAAACAAGAAGCCTTTCATCTTCTATCCTAACTTTCAATATATTCTCAATTAGATTCGGCATTATTAAAATACAGATTTTTTTTATCATATTCCTTTTGATATTTGATTATCAGTTCATTACAACGACGGCATAAATCATTTAAACCATTATCTTTGGGAAATCCATTTGAATCTGTT
Organism: Candidatus Cloacimonadota bacterium; assembly: GCA_030621085.1. Lineage (GTDB taxonomy): Bacteria > Cloacimonadota > Cloacimonadia > Cloacimonadales > TCS61 > JACNIV01. The sequence goes on from JAUXIJ010000012.1 coordinate 2,241, forward strand.
TTATTATCTTCTAATTCGCGCTTTCTAAAATCAATTCTTTCGAATAACTTATATATGCTAAAGATAATTTGTAGTTGATTACTATTAATACTTAACGAACCAATTTTCGATTTAATTATTTCATAAGAATCCATTCTTAATGCATCAAAGTAAGATTGTTCAGGTTTATGAATAATAGCGAATAAATTATTATAAATTTCACTATTAATTAATGCAAGGATTTGTTTACGTTGTTTCCTTTTTGCAAATAATTTAGTAAAAGAATTAAGAAAAAAACCTATAAGAACACATAAAACAGCACTAAATAAATTTGCAAAAGTTTTCAATAATTCAAAATAATTTTCTGTCATAAATTAACTTTTTTTTACAATCTCAAGTTCCTCATTTCTTGAAGTAAAAAGAGTATAAATCATATTTTTAACTTTTTAGCACAAAATTCATCAAAAGAACTATAATTTTTTATTCCTTTACTTTTATTAATTTTTCCTATAAATGTTTTATTTATACGCATTTGAAGAAAATTAATTAAATCTTCAAATCGTTGTTTTGGTATATATTCCCAAGTTACTCCAAATTCTTGCTCAATTTTACTGTAAATGAATGCATATTTATAAACGCTATTTCTTCTTGGATTATTTTTTGAGAATTCATTATATCGCTTGATTAAATGAAGAGCATATCCTCTCATTTTAGTATCGTGACAAATTGCATCTTCAGGAGGTAATAGTTTTATTTTTTGCTTATTAGTTTTTATGGTTATTTTTTCTGTTTTAATTGCACCAGGGCTATCTATAATAATTGTTCCTTTATTATTTGTGATATTTATTTTTATATATTCTTTTATGATATTATCAGCAATTTTGGAATCTGTTGAATTTATTTCAATTCTGCCTTTTACCTCGTGATTTTTTTTCATCTTTTTTAGCTTCTTCACTGTATATTGATTAACATCTGAATCTATTATTTTGTGATGTCGTTTACAAAGTAAGATTAAATTCTGAAAAGAATTTCTTTCAGTATCAGTCTGCTCAGAATCATATCTAGGACCTTTCGGGCTTTTTGCTTTTATATGACACATATCACCTGTTGTAGTTTCTGAATTTTCGCTAATTGGAGAGTTGCATCCTGGGAAAGCACAAACATTATTTGAGAGAGCGAATAACCTTTTTACTATTCTGTTTGATGGATTAGACATTATTAATTCCAAAATTCATTAATACAGATTTTTTTTAATTTTAATAATACAACACTTACATCCATTATTACGTTGCCCCTAAAGCCGAGCGTGCCACGTACCAACGAGGACACACTTGTTAGCAGAAATATATTCAAATACATAAAATTATATCTTAAAAAACACAGATAGAAGAATTAGCAAAACTAAAGTAAGAATAATGCCATATTTCATCCAAAATTCTAGTTGCTTTTGCTTCTTTATAATTTCAAAATATTGGGTTTCATATCTATTTGATACTCTTGATAGGAAATATTCTATTTCAAAAGTCATAATTATTGGTGTACCCATAACATCTTCAGGAGCCCAAATTAAGTGTACAAGATCATTATCAAATCTCCAAGGTATTGCGTGAAAGCTCCAAATTTGTAATGCATAAGAACGTCGATTCATTTTCTTATAAATCTTTTCCGTTCCTAAATTTTCTGAACTTTTTTGCCAATCTGCTAGTTCAATAGGATATCTTGATTCCTCTAAAAGTTTTTCGATTAAATTTATTTCCTCAAAGAAATTTGCCTCTAAACTCTTATTTGAAGAACTTATTCCATAATCAGATGCTAAAGTGTCTGATATGTCGGGAGTAAAATCTCGTAAAAGCTCCATTTTTGAATTAAATATTGATAAGTTTAGTCGTTTTTCTCCGTCTTTTAAAAGGTGAATTGCCTTATTTATAAGTATCTCGAAATCATGTTTTTTAACTGAATTTTTCGATTTCACTTTTATCTCCAATCAAGGATTATAAATCCATTTCATATTAAAAGTACATATAATTTGATTTGTATTTATTCATCTGAAAAACGAATTACGTCACATTCTAGAGCAACTTTTGTTGCTATTTCTAGTATTGTTTTTTCTTCTGATAAATCAGTTGTTGGATACCAATCTTCTAATTTTGCAAGGAACCAATAGGAAAAATAAATAGCAACAAAATAAACCATGTCAGAACAAGCATGGCTTTGAGTATTATATTTTGGATAAATACTTGGTCCTATCATTTCACCATTTTCGATAATATTAAGAAGGTCTGAAACTCTGGGAGTTGAAAAATGTGCTACTTCTGACATTATCCCATACATACGCCCAGATGACCCTTTGAGTACATTTGAAATATTAGGAGTTTTTTTGTTGAGTCTTGTAAGAGGCTTGGAATCAATTTCATGCATTCGCGCTAAACTTTCAAGTTGCTTTCTGCATAGTATGGTAGATTCAATAAGATCACCGTCTAAAACAAAATTTATAGCTGAAAAATGAGTTCTAATAAAAGAAGATGATAAACCTATTTGATAAGAAATTTTTTCGTCAGTAGTATCAATTTTTTCTGAGAGTTTTTGAGATAAATGAGCTAAAAGCCCATCAAGAAAAATTCTAAGAATATTTTCGTTGCTGCTTTCATTTTCACGAAATAATTTACGTGTTTCTTCTCTTGATTTAATAGATTCTGCTTGAAAATCACAAGCTGCTTGTAAAAGCATCGCAGACTTTTCTTCTGCTATCATATTGTCTCCTTTTTATTTTAATAATATTGCCACTAACATATGCATACCACACCTTTAGCAAGGGTGCGTTATGCTCTTTGCTGGATTTATCACGCACCTATTCCCCATCTTCAATTTCTTCGAATACCGGTTTAAAATCTTTAAATTGATCGATAGATAGCGTATCCTGAACCAACATTTCTTTTGTAAGCTCTAAATCATACATATAAAACCTCACGATTGATTCTGTTCTTTAAAAATGAATTCATTTTTTTACGGTAACTAACAATATCTACACGGTTATTAAATCTTTGCTCAAGATCTTGCTTTATACCTATTAAATTAAAAAGGTCTTGGGTTTCCAGTTCAACTACAATATCAATATCACTGGATGAAGTTGCTTCATCTCTTGCGTATGAGCCAAAAATCCCGATTTTGGAAAACCTGTACTTGTTTTGTGCAACTTTTTTATATTCTGTTAATATTTTCATAATTTCTGATCTTTTCATCTATATCTCCAAAAATAAAATTAACATTATCTTTTTTATTTTCATATATTTTTTTTGCAAGAAAAATAATAAATCTCAATTAATCAATGATATATTTCGTGTATTACAGAATCATCCGATGAATTGAAACCAACTTACTCTCAGACTCATTGTTAGTGGAAGTCTCAATTATGAATCTCTTATTTTATGCAGCATAATACCTGTATGTTCAGCATATAAATTGAAATCTTTATCCATTGTAAAAGTTGATAAATTATTATCGAATGCAACCGAACAAATTAAGAAATCGATGTGAGAACCCTGAACTCCTTTACCTTTGCAAATACTGAAGAATTCAGCGGCTTTTTCATAATCTCTGGAAATAATTGGAAAATCCGCAAATGCACTTAGTTTCGATTTGAGTTGGTTAAATTGATTTTTTGAACTTATCCCTGAAAGAATTTCTTGTCGAATTGGTCCGATAATTACAGCACGTGATTCGTTGATCAACTCAATTAACTCTATTACAATTTTCTCTTCATTGTTACTCAAATCTTCTTTTTTTCGTCGAAGAGCAAGCGACCAAACCGAAGTATCGATCAGGACTTTCATTTTCGTTCTCTATTTTTTTTGTAATTGTAATCGGCATCATAATCGATTTTACTAAAAAGTTTAATTATTTCGAGCTGTTTGTGTCGTTGAATAAATTCAAGTAAAGCTTCATTTACTGTATCTTTTTTTGTTTTAAACTTTCCTATCTTTTGTGCTTCTTTTAATAATGCATCATTCAAAGCTAAATTTGTTGCCATGACAACCTCCTTTTTACACAAACAATAAAACATTGTAGTGTGTAGAATGTCAAGAAACCATTTTTAGAAGATACATTAATTCGTTATATATATAATCTTAAACTTAAGCGAACTTACCAAAGTTTAAATCAAAAATTAGCTGGAACGGAACAATCCAAATTTCTAATTCCCAATTTTAAATTCTTAATTTGAAGAAACCCGCAGGTGCTTTTGTTAGGTGTATTTTTATTAAACATCTACCATAAACGTGATACTGCTTTTGTATTATGTTCAATTATTAAATGAGCGTGTTTAAGAAGAAGAGGGTCAACATCTGCTGTTTTATTTCGGATTAAGGCACTTAAATCATTTGTAGTATATTTCGTGCCTTTAGGTTTACGGTAACCATTTTCATTTATAAACTTCATTGTTTTGGGAAGGCTACTAAATTCGATGTATTTTTGAAATACGAATTCATCAAATGATGAAGCTTTTAACTTTAATTTTGTGATTAATAGTTTTAATTCTTCAATAGTATTCTCATATTCATTTATCTTTGCTAAAATTTCTTTTTCATTCATAATTATATCCTTTTTAAATATATTCGATTTTTATAAGTTTTCTACTGAATTATTTCGTTGTTTATTAAACTTATGATATTTAATAGTTGAATATAATGCTCTAATTCCTAACCAAATTAAAATCAAAGATATAACAAGGTTTGTTCCTCCTACATAAATAAATAGATAAAAGTTAAGGAATTCAAGTAATAATAAAATTACTGAAATTGTTCGACTTTTAAAAATAATTAATAAAATTCCAAAAAAAAATACTCCGATTGACCCTGGTATAAATATTTTCAAATAATCGTCAAAAAATAGTGGTACTGCAATCGAAAAAAGAGAGCCAAGCAAAAAAAACTTTCCACACAAATAAATTGTCGCTAAAGCTTCTTCTGGTGATTGAATTTTACCAAACAAATTTGCTTTGACTTTATTTTTTTCTTTTTCTCTTAAACCAAACAAATTTTCAATAAATTTATTTCTTTTCATAAATCACCTCATAGTAAATAAATTCCACCTAATGGTTTGGCTATGCCACGAGCCATCGAAATTACAACTTAGATCGACCATCCGTCTGAATCGGAAGATTCAGACAAAACGAACAAACCCGAATAGCTTGTGGATAGCTTTGTTATAGGCAATAGTAAACAAAATTTAAAATACATTATTGGATTCGTCAACTCTAGAAAATTCATACTTCAAAATTATTCCCTTCGATTTTATAGTTCCATTTTAAATTATTTTCTTTTTCAAAATCGGAAATTGAATTATTTCTTTTAAGTTTAATCCTATGATTTTCTATAACTTTTATATTTTTGTTTTTATTAAAAAAATCTGCTCTAGAATCTAACAAATAGATTGACTTAGAATCAATCTGAATTTTGTTTTGTATAATAATTATTTCTTTATCATGATCTTCATTCGTAATTTTCATATCTTTTAAAATTATATTAGGGTTTCCGTTTGGTTTACCTACTAATTTCCCCTTTGAATTGATTACATTTCTTATTAAAACACTAACTGCGACATTTTTAGGTCCGATAACAATATCCATTCTACAATAACTATTTTCTACATTTTTTAATGATAAATAAGTACGTAATCCTTTTTTAGTTTGAACTTCAGATCTTATCCGGTATTTTGAACATTTATAAATGTAATGATTTCGGAACCAGTCATGATATTTATCACCAGCACTTCCGTAATATAATTCAACCATTGATATTATAAATACTTCATCTTTGACAATTAGCGAACATCCAAGAAGATATTTTGCAATTTCAGATGCCGTTTTTAAAGATTGATCATATTGTTCTTTGTTTATTTTATCCAAATTACCCGCAAAGATATAATTTTTTAAATAATTTTTATTTTTAAAATCCACATAACCTCCCTATTATGAATCTATTGCTTATAAAATTTATATGCTACGCCAATTAATTTGTTGTATATAACTAACCTATAGTTACAGTAATTTTGTTGTATAATAACTTTTTTATTGGTGGTTATAACACACCTATTCCCCATCTTCAATTTCCTCAAAAACCGGTTTGAAATCTTTGAATTGGTCTATAGACAGCGTATCTTGAACCAGCATTTCTTTTATCCTGCTGATATCACGGTGGATATTGAATCTCTGAGCATCGTTGCTCAGGTTGTAAAGCTCATTCAGCAGATACCAGCTAAGCAGATATTGATGTTCTATCTCATACAATTCTGCCATTCCTTTAATTATTTCATGCCGGTTAGGATGATCAGGATAATGCAGGTAGAGAGTAAGCAAAGATCTTTTTGCCGTTTTAAATTGCTGTAGAGAGTAATTTGCAATATAGTGATAAAAAAGAGCATTCTCATTAACAATAGAATCCTGCTGGGCAATAATGGGTTCCAATATTTGTAGAGACTCATTGTACTCTTTCAGGAAAATATGATTTGTTGCGATCTTCAGTTCCAATGAGATACTATCTGCATATTCGGTTTCTTGCAGGATGGTGCGGTAAACATCGTTAGCTTCCCCGAAAAGCTGGTTCTTTTCGTAGATATCTGCTATTATGAATAAGAATATAGCCAGCTTGTGCTGGTCTTCTATGCGGGAGATATAATAGGAAATTTTCTCGATAGCATGTACGGGTGATAATGTTTTCAGAGCATGTTTGAATTCCTTTTCTGCCATAATGTTCAATTGCGGATCATTGCTGCGAATGAATGTTTCAGCAAAAGAATCGGAAGCTCTATCCCAATCCTCTATACCTTTGCAGGCAAGTCCTTTCATATAATAAAGCGTGTCTTTATTGATAGCTTCTTCCAAGGTGGAATCTATATAAGAGATAGCCAGGTCATATTCATTGTGATCAAGGTAGAATTTGATCAGTTCAAACCTGTATTTGATATCATTCGGGTTATTTTGTTCTTCCAATCTTGAAGTTTGTGAAAACAGGTTTAAACTAAAGAATAAGAATAAAAATACAATCCATACTTTTTTCATCATAAGCCTTCCATTGCAAATAATGCTGCACCCAGAGCACCGGTAATAAACGAGTTCTCAGGAATGATTATTTCTGTTCTCAAAATATCGGCGAGTGCTGTTTGCATTCCACTATTCAAAGCTACACCTCCTGTGAAAACTAACGGCTCCTGCCAATGCAGTTGAGACACCAGATTCTTTGTTCTTCTGGCTATCGAATGATGTACGGCTCGTGTGATATCCGCAGGTGTTTTACCTTGTGCTATCATACCGATGATCTCCGATTCTGCAAATACCACGCAAGTGCTGTTGATGTCAAATTCTTCTTTAGATCGTGCTGATAATTCTCCCAGTTCATCTACAGTAGTTTCCAGCGTTGTTGCTACTACCTCCAGGAATTTACCTGTTCCTGCAGCACATCTATCGTTCATGGCAAAATCGCTTACTTTACATTTCTCATCTACCAAAATGACCTTTGAATCCTGTCCCCCGATATCGATGATCGTCCTGGCTTGTGGAAATAGAAAATTCACTCCCCGGGCATGACAGGATATTTCGGAAATAACTTTATCTGCAAAAGGAACGATGTTACGTCCATAGCCTGTGGAATAGATCATTGAAATATTTTCTTTTGAAATATTCTTCTCCGACAACATATTTTCGAATAACCTCGATGCCGTTTTTTGCGGATTTACACCGGTATCGGTGACATCAAAATAAGTGATCTCCTTCTTAAAAAGTAGAACGATCTTCGAAGTTCGGGAACCAAGATCGATACCTATATTGATGTTTTTTATCATACAAATACTCTCTTCCCACTACTTTCCAAAAGCTCTTTTTCTGAAAATCTTCCATCTGGCTTTGGGAAAGTTTCTTTCACAATTTAACTTTCCTACATCTCCCCCAAGAACTCGTGCAAGAAGATGTTGTAAAGTATTATTTTGCTAATCAAATTTTTCAATTATATACTTCTCATAATCAAGATTGTATTCAGTATTTTCAACGAAATTTTCCATAAATTTTTTATAATTATCTTGGGAACCAAATAACTCAACAACGAAATCCAAATCAAAAGGATATAAATTTCTTCTGCCAATGCATTCAAGATAATTTGAAAACAACCAATCTTCCGATTTTACTACTAAACCTGACTTCACAGGATTATAATGAATGTACCAAAATAGATATTGCAAATATTCTATTTTATCAATCAGAATAGACTGGGGTATACTTTCAAATAATGTACCGCTTCTTTTTTGTTCTTTATTAACAGCTAAAGAGTAAGAAGTAAAAGTTGATTTAAGAAAATTTGAAATGGAACCATTTGTATTTTGTTGCAATAAAAAATGATAATGATTGGGCATCAAACAAAAAACTATAATTTTAACATTAAATTTTTCTGAATTATGTTTCATTTTTCGAATTAAGAATTTGTAATTTCTTTCATTGAAAAAAATCATGTTTTTATCACATCCCCTGTTGTAAATGTGATAGATTTCTTCATCTTGATATTTCATAATAGATATCTTCATTACTTTCCAAAAGCTCTTTCTTTGAAATTCTTAAATCTGGCTTTGGGAAAGTTTCTTTCACCTTTTTATCTTTCCTACATCTCCCCCAAGAATCTGTGCAAGAAGATGTTGATAAGTCCCACTACTTTCCAAAAGCTCTTTCCCCGAAATTCTACCAACTGGCTTTGGGAAAGTTTCTTTCACCTTTCACCATTTAACTTTCCCACATCTCTCTCAAGAATCTGTGTAAGAAGATGTTGTAAAGTAATCATCCAATCCACTTTCCCACCAATTCAGGAAGTATCTCACCCGATCTTCCTTTGTGAAATTCATCAATGTAAAGCATATTTTCTGGTTCTGCCAGATTCACTCCGATGGTAGCTGCTCCATACCTTTTTGCAATATAAACAAGACTGGCAGCCGGTTGTACGGAACCGCTGGTTCCCACCACCAGAAAATAATTCGCTTTCCTAAGTATTTTATCAATTTCATCCAGGAAGTATGGTATCTCACCAAACCAGACGATATCCGGTCTGAGCGCCCCACCGCAACTGCCACATTGCGGAATTGCAGGTTCTAAATCTATTTCACTCATTTTGAAATGGGCATAACATTTACTGCAAAAACAATTCCGTAGAGATCCGTGCATTTCCAGAACTCTTTCATTACCAGCCTGCCGGTGCAATCCATCAACATTCTGAGTGATAATAAAGAAGTTTTTTCCCAGGTACTCTTCCAGTTTCTTTAAAGCATGATGTCCAGGATTGGGCTTAACTTCGTCCAATTGAAAATAACGCTGCTTATAAAATCTCCAAACCATATCCGGATCTTTCTGAAATGCCTGTGGGGTAGCCACTTCTTCCACGCGATATTCTTCCCACAAGCCATCATTATCACGGAATGTCTTCAAACCGGATTCAGCACTGATTCCAGCACCGGTAAGGACGACAACTCTATCTTCTTTTTTAAATCTGAATTTTGTGTTCATTTTCTTCCTTAAACTCACCCTGCTGCCTGCATCGCCGTAGTTTTATCGAAGGCGTGTCCCTCTCTTCAATCAAATAGAGAGAACCAACCAAAGGCTGGCAAGCATAAGAAAAGCAAGACGAGATTTTATTGCTCGTTACGAAAGTACATGAATATAATAATCGTTCTCATTAAAATATTCTTCTGCAATTTCATGAAGAGCTTTTAAACTTACTTTTTTCAACCGTTCCTCCCTGCCAAGGTAATACTCATAACCAAAACCTATCGCTTCCAGAATGGAAAGCGTTTGTGCCTGGCTCAGCATGCTTTCTTCTTCCATCAAACGCTGACCGCGAATATAATTCTTTGTTTTCTCAAGATCTTTTCCGGAAATACCATTTTTCTTGATATCATGCAAAAGTGAACAGATAAGCTCGATGGATTCTTTTTCCCTGCTTTTATCTACAATTGCAGAAGCAGTCCAATATCCGGTGGAACGAATAGAATACAGATTAAATTCCACAGAATAAGCCAGCCCTCTCTTTTCTCTTAATTCGTTGAATAGAATAGAATTCGTATCTCCACCAATTATTTGTGCCAATACATGAAAGGCTGTGTTTTTGTCACTTTCACGCACGTTACAACCATATCCACCCAGAATAATAACTGACTGGTCAGAGTCTTTCCTGGTGCATTTCCATCTTATTTTACCAGCTTCTATCATGGGTTTTTGAACTGATTTCCGAATGTTCTTTGCACTACTCACAAATAATTTTTCAACATTTTGAAGTACTTTTTCAAAATCAAAATCACCTGCCAGCGCCAGAGACATGTTCTGGGGGTTGTAATGCGCTTTATACCAGTTTTTTATCTGCTTCAAACTGATATTCCTGATAGATGTTTTTGAACCGGTCCGGTTTATTATGTTGCTATTCTTGCCAAAGATCATCTCCTTCCACATTTTCACAGCATATTGATTTGGATAGTCATGCACTCTATCTATACTACTTATATAAGTTTGCTGCAGATTATGAAAATAATCGGTTGGGAATGATGGACTCAGCACTACTTCGGAAAGCAGTTCCAGGCTCACCGGCAGCATTTCACTAAAGCATTTCAATCGTACAGTGGTGGTTTCCATTTGCGGATTAATGCCGAAATGAATACCATTGGAAGTGCAATAGTTCAGAAACTGCTGGTAATTTCTTTTATTATTTCCGTAAAGCATTAATCCTGAAGTAAATAAATTTATCCCGCGATTTTCCCTGTTCTCGTTCAACTGAGATACTTCGTAGGAAAGAGATATCCCGATGGTAGGCTTTCCTTTTACTTTTTTCAGAAGGATCTTCATGCCATTTTCAAGTTCAGATTCAAAGAAATCTTTCTGCCGTACTGTTTTCGTCAAAGATACAGGGATGGATTTCAGTTGTTTTTCAATTTTTTCCTGCAGGAATTTTCTGTTTCCGTAATGAAATATATTCAAATGATTTTTATTATAATATTTTGAAACTACTTTCTGAATATCAGCCTTTTCTAAGTTCCGGATAATATCGGGATATTCAAATAATTTTTCAAAACCCGTGAGAACTTCTTCACTACCCAGGCTGGCAGCCAGTGTCTCTACATATTCAAATGCATAACGAAAGTAAAAGATCAATTCTTTTTTGTTATCTTCCAACTCCATTTCATTCAAACTAAAACGATTGAACATTTCCAATTCTTCCAGGAAAATACTGCAGATATTCATGAGGTCTGCATTCTGTTTGGGCATTACCAAAATTATGGAAGCACCGTCGTTTATTCCACTTAATGCATGTACTTTAATGCCGTCTATCAACTTTTCTTCATTGAACAGCCTTGTGTAAAGCCGGGAATTCTTACCGATAGCAAAGGCTTTAATTGCAAGGGACAAAGCATAAGAATCTGGATTGGTTTCGGAAAGATCGGGCAGTATAAAAGCTATCATATCGTTGGAAATCTTCTTCTTATAAGAAAAAATAGCAGGTTCTACTTCAAAATCCTCTTTATATTTTTGAGGTTTGTGGTATTTTACTTTCTGCCAATTTCCAAAATATCTTTCCACTTCATTCAGAACCTTTTCTTCACTTATATCTCCGCTTGCAACCAGGAAAGTATTATCAGGTGAATAATAATTTTTATAGAAATCTTTCAACTCTTCTGGTGTAGCTTTGGAGATCGATCCTAGATTCCCGATAATGGGATTCCTGTAGGGATTTTTCTGGAAATAATGCTGTGTCATGTACTCTATAAAAGCGTCTTCAGGATCGTTTTTATATTGTTTTAATTCCTCAATCACCACTTTTTTTTCAAAGGCAAATTCTTCTTTATTGAAATTAGCACGAATAACCAATTCCGAAAGAATTTCGATGCCTTCCTTTGTAAATGAAGAAGGCAAAGTAATATAGAAACAGGTTGTATCATATTCTGTGTAAGCATTAATGGAACCTCCCAGAAAAGTTACTCTTTCCATAATGGAATTTTGCGGGAATTTTTGAGTAGATTTAAAAACCAGATGTTCAGTGAAATGTGAATATCCTGCTTCTTCCTTTTTTTCCCAGGCAGAACCCATACGAACATAAAGCTGTAAACAGACCAGCGGATTGGAATTATCCGTTGCGAAGATAATTTTAAAATTGTTATCAAGTGTTGTAGAAGTTACATTCATTTTTTATTCCTTTCCACGCAGGCATACGCATTGTGTTTATGTATGGATTCCAGGTTTTCCGATTCTACTCGAAACCATTCTACACGCTCATCTTTTTGTAATTTCAATGTGATTTCACGCACGATATCTTCTACAAAGGCAGGATTATCATACGCTTTTTCGGTTACATATTTTTCATCTACTCTTTTCAGTAGCGGATACACTTCACTGCTGGCACACGATTCGATGATCTCGATGATCTCTTCCAGCCAGATGAACTTATTGAAAGTAAGCTTTACAATGACATTCGATCGTTGACTATGTGCACCATAATCGCTGATCTCCTTAGAGCAGGGACAAAGTGTGGTAATCGGTGCTTCCACCCCGATTATCAGACGAAAATCTTTTTTCAGGGAAGCTTCAAAAAAACAATTGTAGGAAAGTAATGATTCAGTTTTTGAAACAGGTGCTTTCTTCTTGATAAAATACGGGAAATCCATTGTTATATAAGAAGCATCTGCATTTAATGCTGTTTTTAATTCTTGTAAGAACTCAGGAAGTTTATTTATAAAATTCTCTTTATGAAAATGGTTCAGCACTTCCAGGAACCGACTCATGTGCGTTCCCCTATACCGATGTGGAAGTTCCACGAATAGGTTAAGATCTGCTACCGTGTTTTGTGTGCCATTTAATTTGTCTTCCACTATTATCGGGTAGCGTACATTTTTCACACCTACTTTATCTATCGTTACTTTTCTTTTATCTTCCTGACTCTGAATATCAATCTTGTTTTTCATCTCTCTCCTCTTTATCTCAAGTCGTCTTCGTAAACTCTTTACGACTCGATATTAATTCCATTTGATTCAAGTTTTTTTATTTCTGAATCTTCTAAATAAAAGATCACAGCTTCCAGCATATCTGTTCTATCTATCAATTCAATTGCTTTATCCGGTTCCATCAGGAAGAGTGCTGTTGAATATGCATCGGCAAAAAGAGCAGTTGGAGCAACTACTGTAACCGAAACCGTACCTTCTGCAGGATAACCTGTTTTAGGATCAAGAATGTGATGATAACGTTTACCATCCAGTTCAAAGAACCGTTCATAATCACCGGATGTAACTACTGCATTATTTTTGACATTCAGCACTCCGATCAATTCATTCCTGCTGTTACGCGGATGCTGGATACCAATACGAAGAGGCTTCTTCTGACCGAAAATACGCATGTCTCCCCCGGCATTTACAAAGCCGGATTCGATACCTTCCGAAACCATGTATTCTACTACTTCATCAATAATAAAGCCTTTTGCCAGGCTTCCCAGATTGATCTTAACTTCCTCTGGCTTGGTCAAATGAATTCCCTCAAGAGTTAACTTTTCAAACCCAACATTTTTTAAAGCCATTCTAATTGAATCTTCAGAAGGAATATGCAGCTTGTTAAAATCCCAGAGCTCAGATAAAGCTCCGATAGATATGTCATACAAGGAATCCGAATCCTGATAAAGTTGGTTACTTAAAAAATAGATCTGTAATAAATCCTCATCCAAGGGCATGCCATTTGTAATGGCATTATTTAATTTCCAGAGTTCACTATCTTTATTATAAAAAGACAACACTTTCTCGTATTCATTTATTATCTCAAAAGCAGCATCTATAACGAACTCAGCGTTTTTATTCTTGGTTTCTATTTTTATATCTACTATTGTATCCATCAGGAATTTTGTATCAGAGAAGGTATATGTTCTGTTTGCAAATGAAATAGCGCCGAATGTGATCACAGCAACTAAAATTATGATATTAACTACATCACGTTTTTTCATCAAAAGCCTTTCATATTTTTTGTCAGGAAATAAGGGGTGTTTTTTTTGTCAATTTGTTAACAAATGAGAATATGAACAAGGTTTGAAATAAATCGAAAGATATTTTTTTCCTTCTCGTAGCCAATACTCAATAAACCTCTGGTTACCAATCCCCTTGTTCCAGAGAGGGCTTTGGGAACGAGAGTATGAGTGTGGCTTTGGGAACGAGAGAATTATTTACAGTTCGAAATTAATATAATTCTATGCTTTTCAGATAGAATGTTTTGTGAAAATGTTCGGAAAGATGAATCAATAATATTTTATTAATCTGTTGGATAGTGGATTTTGAAATCTGGAGTTTGTCCAGCATATTTCCAATATGATTTAAATTGGAAAACAATTCTGCCTGTTCCCCGGATATTTCAAATACAAGATTAGCATGAACCGGACGAAAACATTTTTTACAGATAAATCCGTGTTTCTGGGGAAAATAAGCAGCAAATACCTCTTCATTTCCACAATTGACACAGGCAGAAGTATTGAATTCAATACCGATCAATCTGAAAAGTCTAAGCAGAAAACGCCAAAAGATGGCTATCCCGTTTTTTTTTACTTGAGGAATAAATTGTAAGTATTTTAGAAATAATTCATAAAGCTTTTCTGCATCTTCCCGGGGAATAATGAGTTGACGGTAGATCTCGACTGCAGCCTGCATCAGCACACCTGTTTTAAAATCTACTTCAAATAGATGTGCTCTGGTTAAAGCAGCAGATTTGTAAATATACCAATCTGAACTGGGATTTTTGTATAACACCAATTCCAGCTCGTTTAAAATTTCGGTAATACCGGCGTTTTTGCTCTTTTCCTTTCTTATACCTTTTGCCATTACAGGTATTACTCCCAGTTTATTAATAAAAATATCCAGAATAATGCTGGTTTCCCTAAATGGTACTTTTCTTAGAATAATTCCTTCCAGAATTATCTCACGACTTTTTTCCATCATGACTTTATTCTACGGTTACGCTTTTTGCCAGGTTTCGTGGTTGGTCTACATCCATTCCCCGCAGATTTGCTACATGATAGGCAAGAAGCTGTAGCGGAATGACCGTAAGAAGCGGTTGCAGAGTGTGCAGAGTTTTAGGAATATAGATCACACTTTCGGAAATATCTTTAATCCTCGTATCACCTTCAGTTGCTATTACTATTAATCTGCCGTTTCGGGCTCTTACTTCCTGCAAATTTGAAAGGATCTTTTCATAAATGGCATCATCGGGAGCAATTGCAATTACAGGCATATTTTCATCTATAAGTGCAATAGGACCATGTTTCATTTCGGCAGCAGGATAACCTTCGGCATGAATATAGGAGATCTCTTTCAATTTAAGCGCACCTTCCAGAGCTACCGGGTAATTGGCACCCCTGCCCAGGTATAATGCATTTTTAGAATCTTTGATTGTTTTTGCTATTTTTTTTATTTCATCATTTTTGTTTAATATACTCTGGATTTTGGAGGGAATGAGCCTGAGTTCTTTGATGAAAGAGCTTCCAAAGGTTGGCGGAAGATTTCTCATACGTCCCAAAAGCACACCCATCATCATCAAAATTGTGATCTGTGAGGTAAAAGCTTTTGTGGATGCAACTCCAATTTCTGCTCCGGCATGAATATAAACTCCACCATCGGTTTCTCTGGCAATAGTGCTGCCTACAGTATTTGTGATACCCAGAATCCGTGCACCTTTTGATTTGGCTTCACGCAATGCTGCCAGCGTGTCGGCTGTTTCACCCGATTGACTGATGGAAATAACCAAAGTATCTTTAGAGATGATGGGATTGCGATAGCGATATTCACTGGCATATTCTACGTCCACCGGTAAACGGGCAGTATTTTCGATAACATATTTGCCAATAAGACCGGCATGCCAGGAAGTTCCACAGGCGATTATCTGGATCTTTTTTATGCTTCGCAGTTCTTCCCCGCTCATATTTAAACCACCCAGACGAGCGGTTGAAAGCTTCTCCATTAATCTACCTCGAAAAGCATTTCCAACAGACGTAGGCTGCTCAAATATCTCTTTTAACATAAAATGCTTATATTCACCTTTATCGATAGAAGAAACATCCCAATCTACTTCAGATACCTTTGCTTCCACATATTTATTATCCAATGTTGTAATTTCAAAATTCTCACGATTGATAACAACGATCTCGTTATCTTCCAAATAAATAACTTTTTTAGTGTGGATTATTATTGCACCGACATCGGAAGTTACGAAGAATTCATCTTTCCCGATTCCTAATATTAACGGACTGCCCCTGCGAGCTGCGATAATTTTATCTGGTTCTTCTTTGTTTATTACAGCAATTCCAAAAGTACCTTCTACAAGCTGGAGAGATTCCATTACAGCAATCTTGAGCTCATTCCCCTTCTTCAGAAAATGCTCGATAAGATGGGCAATTACTTCTGTATCGGTCTCGCTGATAAACTTATGTCCTTCGGATTCCAGCTTTTTCTGTAATATCTTATGATTTTCAATAATCCCATTATGCACAACAGCGATTTTTCCAAAACATCCTGTATGCGGATGAGCATTTACAGTAGTAGGTTCACCATGTGTAGCCCAGCGAGTATGTGCTATGCCAATGGTTCCATAAGTTTCATCGGGAGCAGGAAGTGAACGTTCTAATTCTGTGATCTTCCCAGATTTTTTAAAAATCTTCAACTGTTTTTTCTTATCTAAGATAGCAATACCCGAACTGTCGTATCCCCTGTATTCCAGTCGTTTAATGCCTTCAACTATTATCGGAGTAGCGTTTCTTTTTCCTATATAACCAACTATTCCGCACATATTTCCTCCAAACTTATTATTCTTCGAAAACTATTTCTTTATTCACTTTCTTGATGCTTGCGAATATAGCATATAGTGTCAGGAAGGCTGGAATTGCATACCAGAAGGGTATATTCTCTTCCGAAACCAATTTCTCAAGGAATGGAATTTTATCACTATAATTTACAAAGACAATTGCCAAACAGTTATTAAGTGCATGTGCAAATATTGCCAGGTAAAGACTATTCGCTTTCAAAGCCAGAAATCCCATCCAGATACCCAGCAGGGTTACGGGCAGCAATCGGAAAAGGTCCAGATGGAAGATCCCGAATAAAACAGCCGCTATTACTATCGCAGGCCAAAAACCTTTTTTTCGAAAGGCATTGAGCATATAACCCCTGAACATTGTTTCTTCACAAATACCCGGTAGAATACCAATAACAAAAATACTGAACCAGATACCTCTTTCCTGTACTGTAACCAGATTCTTCATTGCTTCCATATAAGATTCCGAAATAGGATAGATAAGATTGATAAGCTGACCAAATATAGCAGCTAAAATGATTACCGGTATTGCAGCCAGAATTACTAAAAGAAAGTTCACAGGTTTCACAGGATTTAATCTCAAACTCTTTTTAATATCGGATCTGGAAATTCTGAGAAGTAGAATTACAGGTAGAAGAATGATGAGTAATTCGGTTTTAATAAGACCACTCATCAGTTCTTTTGACTGCCAGCTACTTCCAAAATAATACAATGCAAAAAGTATCACCAAGAAGAAAATGACAACAAACTGAGTTGAGAAAATATCTTTTTTTTGCTTTCCCCAGAATTTGAGTGATTTTTCTTCTACGGTTCTGAACAGTACTGTTTCATTATTGAAAAGTCTGATAGATAATGAAACCATAATAATATCCAAAACCAATGTCGAACCAACTACAATGAACAAATACATCATATTGTAATTGCTTAGCATAATGTCTCTAATTAACAGTGAGAAATTTACAATGGGGATCAGTGCAAAACCGAGATTCAATTCAAAGCCCGGTAAGAAGCTTACCATGGAAAGCATAATAGAACCAAAAATGAGTGGCATCTGGTAACTGTGAGCTTCTTTGATATTGCGGGAATAAGTGGATATTGAGAGTAAAATAGCAGAAAACAGCGTTATGAGTGGAAGCATTATCAGCAAGATAAGAGCAAAATTACCCAAAGGTAATTGTAAACCATCCACAGCTTGTCCTGCCTGGCTGAAGATATGAGAAAAAGTAATATACATACTGAACAGGTTTAAAAGCACAGTCACAATAGACATTGTAATAATGGTGAGATACTTTCCAATAACAAGTTCATTTCTACATGCTGCGCTTACTAAAATGGTTTCCAAAGTACCACGTTCTTTTTCACCAGCTACCAGATCGGAAGCGATAACAGAAGCACCGCTTATTGTAAGAATTATTAATAAGTAGGGCAAGATTTTCCCCAGCGCAAAACTCATCATCTTCTCTGGTGGAGCTATATTTTCATCTTTGATCTCCACAGCGTTGAGTATTTCTATGTTTATATTGATCTTACTTAGTCTTTCTCCAACCAGATTCTGTTCAATGTCTTTAATTATATCTACTATTTTTTCATGTGCTAAAGAACTTTTATCGTTTGAAAGATTATAATAAACTGAAACATTAAGCACCTGGAAACCGGAAGTGGAAACACTATCCTGAATATCTATCAGAACTTGAATAGAATTTTCTTCCAGAAGGTCCAGGAAAGTTGTTTTTTCAAAAATCATAACTTCTTCCATGATCTGAAAATTCTCTACTTTCTTCAATTCATCTTCAATACTTACCGAAGAAATATTTAGTACATTATCATTCACATAAATGACCATTTCCTGTTTTTCCAGTTTCAATTCCTGACGCGACATCATCGAAGAAAATCCTATCATTAAAAGTGGGTAAAGAACGATCGGCAGAATAAGGGAAGTTATTACCGTTCTTCTGTCACGCATCAGATCCAGGAGTTCTTTTTTATAAATGATGAAGATCTTATTGAAGTTCATTGCCGACCTCCCTGATTTTGTTTACAAAATGTATGAAAATATCATCCAGATCGTGCATGCCTGTTTCCTTTTTAAATTCCTCCCAGCTACCTTCAGCCAATATCTTTCCCTCGTGGATTATTACAATCCGGTCGGCAATGCGTTCAGCTTCCCGCATAATATGAGTGGAAAAAAGAACGCATTTTCCATCTGTTTTACACTTATGAATAAAAGAGACGATGTTCTTTGCAGTAAGAATATCCAGACCTGCTGTAGGTTCATCAAATATCATCACGGGTGGGTCGTGAATTATGGAACGGGCAATGGAAACTTTCTGTTTCATACCAGTAGAAAGAAGATCGATCTTTTTATCAAGAAAATCGTGCATATCAAGCAGTTCTGCCAATTCTGTGATGCGGGATTTGATCTTCGCATTTTCCACATCATAAAGTCTTGCGAAATAGGTAATAACTTCTCGCGCAGTTAAACGGCTGTATAAACCCGTATCACCGGATAGGAAACCGAGATTAGCTCTTACTTTCTGAGGATTGTTTTTTAAATCGAATCCTTCCATGATTGCTGTTCCTGATGTAGGCTGTAAAACCGTGGAGAGCATTCTCATGCAGGTTGTCTTTCCGGCTCCATTCACGCCCAATAGAACAACTATTTCACCTTTATTGGCAGTGAAAGAAAGATCATTCACGGCATAGAGTTCTTCCCCATCTTTCTGAATAAATACTTTAGTTAGATTTTTTGCAACTATCATAAGTCCTCTTCAATATAAAGCTTGATTACAATTTATAAATAAAAGGTAGAGACAAAATCATCTCTACCTTTAGTTTTATTTTTACAATTATACTTTGGGAATGAAATCCGTTTTATCATCGATCATACGTACAAATTCTGCGATGATCTTAACAGCTCCATCCAGATCTTTGAACGAAATGATCTCATTTGGGGTATGCATGTATCTATTAGGAATACTGATAAGGCCAGCAGCAACGCCAGAGCGTGTTGTCTGGATAGCATTGGCATCGGTTCCGGTACCACGGGGAGCAGCTTCTACCTGGTAAGTAACTCTTGCATTTTCAGCAGCTTTTTTAAGAAGTTGAAAAACTTTGGGATTAATGTTCGCACCCACCACCACAACCGGTCCTTTTCCAAGATTGCGTTCACCCAGCAGGTCTTTATTCATACCGGGATAATCGGTGGCATGAGTTACATCGATGGCGATACCTACGTGAGGATCAATTCCAAAAGCGCTGGTTTTTGCACCACGCAATCCGATCTCTTCCTGCACAGAAGATACTGCATAAACATTTGGAGATACTTTTTCACTTGCCAGTTCTTTTAGAACAGCAGCTGCCACATAAACTCCGGCTTTATTATCTGTAGCTTTGGTAGTTACCAGATCACTGCTCAGCATTTCCATACCGGGTGAAAAAGTTGCAATATCACCAATTGTAACTTTTTTCTCTGCTGCTTTTTTATCTTTTGCTCCAATGTCGATCCAGAGGTCTTCCAACTTGGGAGCTTTCGTTCGTTCATCTTGTTTAAGAAGATGAATAGGTTTCCTGCCGATAACACCGCGAACAACTTTCTTACCGTGATAAATGTTTATACGCAATCCGGGCAGAAGATTAGTATCCACACCACCTACAGCTTTGAAACGAATGAAACCGTTATCATCGATATAATGCACCATCAAGCCGATCTCATCGGCATGACCGACCACCATGAAACGAAGTTTACCAGTACCTTTCTTTACAGCTATTACATTACCATGAACGTCTGTTTTTATTTCATCGGCATATTCCTTTACATAATTCCTGTATACTTCCTGTGCCGGCTGTTCAAAACCTGATGGGCTGGGAGCCAGTACCAGGTCTTTAAAAAATTTCTTATCCATATGATTCTCCTTATTATTTATTATTTAGTGAATTAACAATTAGTTGCTACTCCAGAGGCAAAGGGGTTTATAGTTTCCTTTTTTTCTTTTTTGGGTTTATCATGAGGTATCATGCAGAGAAATTTGAGAACTTTATCACCGGTATTTTTATAATTGTGTGTGAAAAATGGTTCCACATAAAGAATATCACCTGCTTTAAATGGTACTTCACCATCTTCGGTGGTAAGAACGCCTTCACCTTCCACAATGAAATTTTCATGTTCCCAGCTATGTGAATGATAGGGAGTAAATCCACCAGGTTCAACTTCGAACATGCGCATGGCAAAATTGGGAGCACCATCTTTTTGAGTTATCATTCTGCGGATCTTCGCTTTTTTGGCTCCTTCCATCGTTACTTCTTCCAATGGAAAATCTTCATATTGCGAATGTTTCATTTTAATCCCCTTTTTTTAAAATTATTTACTTAATATTTACCACCAGTTTGCACGTCAATAAAAAAACGCTCCCAATGTGGTTTTGGGAGCGTACAAATAAATTCTACTATTTTTCCAGTTATACAGAAATAACTTCTTTCACTTCTGGAAGTTCTTCTTTGAGGACTCTTTCGATGCCTGCTTTAAGCGTGAGCGTAGCCATGGGACAGTTACCACAAGCACCTTGAAGTCTTACTTCCACTACACCGTCTTCACGAATATTTACCAGTTCACAATCTCCACCATCTGCTTGAAGAGCAGGACGCACCTTATCCAGAACTTCCTGAACTTTTACTTTATCCAACATTTTATTCCTCCAATTAATTTAATTTGATACCGAAAAATAATATAAGCAAAAACCGTAAAGAAAAAAGAAAAATAATATTAAATTAATTAATTATGATCTGAATATCTACTACATGAAATTTCTTGACTTTAAAGCTCTATTTTAAAGGTTGGCTGTGATTGAAATTCAAAAAATACAAGGAGAATAACATGAAAAAGAAAGTCATCATTATGGGTGCTGCAGGACGTGATTTTCATAATTTTAATTTATATTTCCGTGATAATGAAAATTACGATGTAATTGCCTTCACAGCTACACAAATTCCCGATATCGATGGAAGAAAATACCCGGCAGAATTAGCTGGGAAACTCTATCCGAACGGTATCCCCATTCATGCAGAAGAAGAGATCATCGATCTTATCGAAAAACATGATGTTGACGAAGTTGTTTTTGCTTACAGCGATGTTCCCCACGAAAGAGTTATGAACAACGCCTGCCTAGTTAACGCCGCAGGAGCTGATTTCAAACTTATGGGTCTTGCTAATTCACGCGTGAAAACAACCAAACCCCTGGTAACAATTTGCGCAACCAGAACAGGTTGTGGAAAAAGCCAGACAACTCGTAAGGTGATAGAAGTACTCAAAGCCAAAGGGTTGAAAGTTGCTTCTATCCGACATCCTATGCCTTATGGTGACCTGGTGAAACAAAAAGTACAAAGATTTGCTAAACTGGGTGATTTAAAGAAACACAACTGCACAATCGAAGAAATGGAAGAGTACGAACCACATATTGCAATGGGCAGTATAATTTATGCCGGTGTAGATTACGAAGCTATTGTACGTGAAGCAGAAAAAGAAGCAGATGTAATAGTGTGGGATGGCGGCAATAATGATACGCCATTTTATACTTCAGATAAAGAACTCAACATCGTTGTGGTTGACCCGCACAGACCAGATCATGAAAGAACCTACTATCCCGGTGAAACCAACCTGCTAATGGCAGATGTGGTTGTAATCAACAAGATCGATTCTGCCGATCCGGAAGGAATTCAGATAGTACGTGATAACATTAGAGAATTAAATCCCGATGCTATCGTGATCGATGGAGCATCTCCCCTTTCTGTTGATAATCCCGACATTATCAAAGACGCAGATGTGTTGGTTGTGGAAGATGGTCCTACCCTTACTCACGGTGAAATGAAATACGGTGCAGGTGTGGTTGCTGCTGAAAAATTTGGCGCTGCCGACCTGGTAGATCCCCGTCCCTACGCTGTTGGAACAATCAAAGATACATTTGAAAAATATCCTGAGATCGGAATTCTTCTTCCTGCAATGGGATATGGCGATGAACAGATCAAAGATTTGGAAACAACTATCAACAAGACTGAATGTGATGTTGTTCTGATTGCTACACCCATCGATCTGAGAAGGATAGTGAAGATAAATAAACCTGCTGTGCAGGTGAAATATGAACTGCAGGAGATCGGACATCCCACTCTGAAAGATGTATTGAAAGATTTTTAAAAGACGTGAAACGTAAGATGCAAATAGTAAAAAGGGCAGATTAATTTCTGCCCTTTTTTACTCATCCCCTTGCCACTTCTCTCAAACAGAGAAGGGGTTTTTCTTTTTTCTCTCGTTCCTATTCGAAAGTTGCCGGATTGAAGGTTAAACACATCAGACTTGACTCGTGATGAAGTATGAGTCAAGAATGATGATCAATCCTCGATTCACGCTCTCTGGCAATTGCCGGATCACTGCGAATCAAGTCTTCTCTCGTTCCTAATCCCCTGATTGGGAACGGAATATGGTGCGAAACCTTGTTTCGCTATAAGAAAATTCGGACAACTCACCGAGCTATCCCTACAGTAACTCTTCATGCATTTCTTATGTTCCCTCTCTTGTTTTTGAAGAGAGGAAAAATAGGGTGAGTTATTTATTTCAACGGCACAAGATTAGCATGAGAGAACCACTTCCAGCCATCGGCTGTTTTACAGAAAACCGAAAGCCGGGCTGCATGTTTTGTTATCGTGTTTCCTGCAATTGTTTCTGTTACATTAACAAAATAAGTAACATTCATTGTGTTTTCATTTTGTGTAATTTTAAAGTTATCGAGTACATATTCACCCATATTCAGTGCTTTGATAAGTTCGACCTGTTCATCCCGATTGCGAGCACCATCCTGGTGAATGGATTGGAATCCCGGAGCAAGAATGCTTTCAATAAAATCCATATCGCTCGACTTCATTGCTTCCCATACTTGTTTTACCAACGCTTCACCATCAACTTCTTCCTGTTGTACCTGGCTGTTGCACGACATGCTGAATATTAACATCAAGAATACAATAACACTTGTTACAGTTTTTAATCTTTTAATTTTTTCCTCCTTGTCACGGCGTATCTGACCACTCGTGAGTGGTTCAGAGAAGCCGGACTATTTTTATTTTAATAATTACATTTTATTTAATAAATCAATAAGTTGTTTCATTTTTTCTGTGTCAAATTGTTTTTATCAATTCAATTTAACTCAAGATCTTCCTAGCGTAAGTCAAGTTTCAACTTTTTCGGATAGTTCGCAGAGCTATCCCTACAGCAATTCTTCATGCTCTTCTTATGCTTGCCAGCCTCTGGCTGGTTCCCTCTCTTATTTTTAAAGAGAGGGACCGCCTTCGCGC
Source organism: Candidatus Cloacimonadota bacterium (assembly GCA_030621085.1). Taxonomy (GTDB): domain Bacteria; phylum Cloacimonadota; class Cloacimonadia; order Cloacimonadales; family TCS61; genus JACNIV01. Next base: position 26,398 of record JAUXIJ010000012.1, read on the forward strand.
GGGCTTCGGCAAGGCAGGCAGCAGGGTGAGTTTTATTTCAACAACAGCATCTTCTTATTTACTGTAGCGTTCTCCGTCTGCAATTTATATAAATAGACACCAGAACTCATTTTTGATGCATCCCACTGGAAATTATGTTCTCCTGCTTCAAATTGATGTGATTCGATCAATTGACCTTTGATGTTGAATATTGTAAGAACACCAACCTCATTCTCTTTTATATCAAATTTTATTGTTGTGAGCGGGTTAAATGGATTGGGATAATTTGATATAGTATAGTTTACATTCTGAATTTCATTATCCTCGATTGCACTGCCTTGATCATAGAACCAGGCGCCCATATCTGCAGTTGTACCGTCAGGATCTAATGGCGAATTTGGATCTCCTGCATCTATACAGGGAGAAGTTGACTGTAAATGATAATCTCCATTGCCTGCATCAACAAATAAGGGATCTGTATCAATATTACCATCTAACCAGTTCAAAGTGCCGTTATTGTTTATTACAATTCCGGCTTCTCCACCCTCGATATCCGAATATGATATTGTGATCGAATTAGGCTCGAGATCATCATGAAAGTAGATCTCTTGTGGTGAATCATTCCACATAATACAATTAATTAGACTCGGGTTAGAATCAGAATGGCAGAATATCCCACCACCACCAAAAGAACCGGTAGCAGTATTACCCGATATTGTTACATTCTCTAAGATCGGATCTGACAAATTACAGCAGATCCCACCACCATAATTAGCAGAATTATCCGATATTGTTACATTCTTTATGAACGGATTGGCATCATAAGCACAGCGAATTCCACCACCTGAATTAAATGCAGAATTACCGGTTATTATTAAATTCTTTAGAGTAGGATTGGATGCATAACAATTTATTCCACCGCCAAAATTATCACTGTCACCATTTGTGATCGTGAAACCACATAAAACAGCAGAAGAATTCACATTACCAAAGATTACAACACTGCCATTATTATCCCCATCGATAATGGTGGATGAGATATAATCTGCATCCTGGGTTGTTAGAAACAAAGAACCAACTGTAACGAGATTTCCATCAAAGATAATATTCTCCACATAAGTTCCCGATTGTACAAGTACAGTATCGGCATTGGCAGAAACATCGATACCATGCTGAATTGTGGCAAAGGGTAATTCAAGTGATCCGTTTCCCCATTCATCAGAACCGGTTGTAGATATATGCCAGACAGGACCATTATAGCCTGTAGCACTTACAGTGATGTAATCTACCTTTGTTATAGTATCAGTGAAATCATATATATTAGTTACGGTGAGTGAGACAGTGTAATATCCATAATCCAGGTATTCATTTGTTGGATTTTGCGAAGCAGAATTATTGCCATCACCAAAATCCCAATACCATTCATAAATTGCACCTGAACCTGGTGCACCTGGCATAGAAAGGTCTGTGAAATTAACTGTTAAAGGAGGTACTCCAATAGTAGTATCTGATGTAAATTCTGCAACTGGAGCCTGGTTAAAATAAAATGCTCCCATATCGGCAGTTGTGCCGTCCGGATCTAAAGGTGAGGTAGGATCTCCGGCATCTATGCAGGGGGAATTTGACGACAGATGATAATCTCCGATTGACGGGTTAACAAATTGCGGGTTGATATTGATATTGCCAGCCAGCCAGTTTACAGTTCCGTTACCGTTTGTAACTATTCCAGCTTCGCCACCATCAACATCAGAATATGATATAGTAATGAAACTAGGATCTCCATCAGCATAAAACCATATTTCTTCAGGAGTATCATTCCACATAATACAATTCTCTAAACTCAGATAGGATTCATAACAAAAAATCCCACCACCATTACTATAAACGACAAAAGCAGTATTACTTGATATTGTAACATTCTCTAAAGTCAGATTCGATTGATAACAGTGAATCCCACCACCTGCGTCAGTAGCAGTATTTCCCGATATTGTTACATTCTCTAAAATCAGATTGGAATTTCCGCAACTTATCCCACCACCTTTTCCATAGGTTGCTGTAGCAGAATTATCTGATATTGTTACATTTTCTAAAATCAGATCTGATTCCACACTACAAATCCCACCTCCAAAGCTAGCAGAATTACTTGATATTGTTACGTTCCTAATATTTGAATTTGAATTGCCTAAATAGATCCCACCACCATTATTACCAGCAGAATTACCTGATACTATTAAGTTATCCAAATTCGGACTGGAAAAGTCACATAAAATTCCACTACCATTAGTAATAGTAAAGCCGCATAGAACAGTTGTATCATCTTCACCGCTATTAATAGTTACAACACGTCCACTATTGTTCCCATCTATAATGGTTGAAGCGATATAAGCTGGATTCTGGGTCGTTAAAAATAAAGAGCCAATTGTAATCAGTTTTCCATCGTAGTCAATGTTCTCATAATAAACTCCGGGCTGCACAAGCACTGTGTCTGCATCAATTGCTACATCAATAGCAATTTGTATTGTTGCCCATGTGCCGGGTACATTAAGAATTGTAGAATACAAAGCTGTAGATAAAAGAATTAAAGTAAAAATTAAAAATAAGGTTTTCTTAAAACTAAACATTGTTCCTCCTAATTTTGGTTTAATTTTTATACAATAAAAACCATGTATTGCATATTTGTCAATTTTTTTCTCTCTCGTTCCTATCCGGCAGTTGCCGGATGAGAGGTTAAACACATCAGACTTGACTCGCAACGAAATGTGAGTCGAGAATGATGTCTGTCAATCATCGATTCACACTCTCTGACAATTGCCGGATCTCTGCGAATCAAGTCTTGTCTTCTCTTGTTCCCACATCTCCTGATTGAGAACGGAATATGGTGCGAAACCCCGTTTCGCTATAAAGTAACTTTGAAAAAGTTTATAAGTAAGGTTCTTGGATACTTTACGTCTTTTTCTTTCACAAATTCTTGTTGGAAAAGTCGGAAAGTTGAAAGAAACTTTACCAAACTTAGTTGAAACAATTTTGAAGAAAGAAGTTTGGGAAAGTAAAAGCTCGAATCACGACCAAACTGGTCGATTTACGGCTCTCAAAACATCCGCCTTCACTGGCTAAGCTTCTTCTCGACTCGTCGTAAACTTACGAGTCGAAAATAATGTAGGGTAACTTTGAAAAAGTTTATAAGCAGGATTCTCTCTGGTAAACTTTTTCAAAGTTTGACCAAGCTATTTTAACAGCAATATTTTCTTTACGCTAAAATTCTACAATCTCTTTTTCCACATCATCATATATCTCATCAATCTCTTTTTGATATTCAATTGTTTTTTCCAATGCGGTTATAATACGGCAATAATGACGTGGGTCTTCCATTTGACGCCCTTTACGGTCTTTTAAATATTTATGCAGAACCTGGTAACCACCAATTTGATATTCCCACATTTCGGATTCCACGTTATCGAAATATTTTTCTTCATTAATGTAAACTCGTTTTTCTGCTTCATTGTAAATTGGTTTATCGATTCTATTATCTTCCCCACTTCCCAGGTAGCGGGAAATTGGTTTATCAAGTTCGGAACTTTCGAGCAGATGCAGTTTGGCTATCTTCTCTCCAAGGTTTCCCATCTTTTTGAACAATTTATAATTTGAAGTGAACGGAACACGTGGGAAATCTATTTTCAAAAACTCAGCATAACGTGTTCTATATGTATTACTATAAAACACTGCATAAATGTAATAGAGAATTTCTTCGGGAGTTGGCTGAACTCCAAAATTGGAAGATAGCTGTTTAATTATTTCCGGTGCAATATTTGGTTTACATTCGGTTTTCTGCTGTTCGATCCAGTCGTCTGAATCTTGCTCGGGATAGAGATAAAGGGGGAATAATGATTCTATCCCTTTATTATCTGAACGAATCAATCCATCAGAAATAATTAAATCACTAATGAAAAAATAATTACAAATTTTGTCAGATAACTGTTGTCTTCTTGCAATCAATCCAACATTTTCTTCAAACATATGATGCATTGTATCATATCGCATCCTTTCAACAAGATTTGAATTGTATAAAATGAAACGATCATCAAAAGGACGATATGAGATTTGTTTCACAATATTAACAAAATCAACGTTTTTCAATGCTCTTCTAGCCTTTTCTAACTTCCAGTTTGATTTATCTTTCAGAGAGTAAGTAGATGCAATAACTTCATCATCAATGTTCTGGTTTGTAAATTGAGAGAAACGTTGTTGTAACCCGTTTTGTGAAATTGCGATTGAGAAAGAATCTCTTGAAGTAACAATTCCTGCATTATTTATAGGAAATATTTCTGTAATTTTCGACCATTTCAGATAATGCTGAATATCTTCTGTATTTCGTTTAATAAGAAAATGATAGGGAGAAGCAGGCTTTATTGGTTCGTAGTTCTTCTCAATAAATTCTGTCTTTTCCAGCCAATTGTATTTTTCTTCACGCAAACCGAATAGATCGGAATGCATAATTTTAGAATCAACACTATTTTTTTGTTTTATGAAGAGAGCAATCGCCACACCCTGTCGAATATCAAAGACATTCTCGTCTTTGCTTCCATCAGGGCACGTTTCTTTTTTCAGTAAATTTCCGTGCAGGTCGAGGATGTACATTTCATCGAAGGTTTTAGTAAGACTCTGCCGCATTCCACGAAAGGTAGGATTATCCAGATAACTGTGATTGGTGATCATAGCAACAATGCCGAAACCTGCTTTTTCGATCTTCCATTGAGCGAAGCGCAAGAATTTTACATAATCATCCTGCAGCCATTTAGGATTGCGTTCTCCCAGCGGTTTGCCGTCAACTTCATAATAACTCTGCGCTCCATCGATTTCCGTTTTCAAAAGTTTATCTGTCCAATCATTGATATTAGAGGATATTCCACTATAAGGAGGATTTCCCATTATCACCAGAATCGGCTGGTCTTTTTTTACATCTGCTGCCAAATGACTTTCTTCACTCAAAGAACTGAGTCCGGGAATATGAATTTGATCTAATACATCCATTTCCAAAGTATTGGTAAGATAAAGCTTGAACCGTTCATCATCCTGCATTTGTAATCCCAATTCTTCAAATAAAAATCCCATCTTTAGATGTCCGATAGCATACGGAGCCATCATTAATTCAAAGGCATAGAAGTTTTTAAGAATATGATTTCGCAGGAAAGCCTGAATATTGCCGTCACCATATTTACTTTTGTATTCTTGTACTGCCAGCTTCATAGCTTCGGCTGGGAAAGTAAGCGTCCCACCTGCCGGATCGAGCAAAGTAACTTTTTCATCTGCTAATCCATCAGATAAATTAAAGTGAGATTTCAAAATGGAATGAACTGCTCGAACAATGTATTTTACAACAGGTTCGGGAGTATAATAAACTCCTCTTTTCTCACGCATTTTTGGGTCATAAGCCGCAAGGAAGGTTTCGTAGAAATGAATGATAGGATCTTTACCTTTTCCATCCTCGTAAAATTTCTTCAAGATATTATTTACTTTTGTTACTCTCAGAACTTCAGCTATATCATCAACAATCACTTTAAGGGCTGGTGGTGGTTCTTCCAATGAAATAAACCGGAAAACATCCCGTAAAATCCCAATTGTTTGTGGAATGTATTGGAAAGCTAATTGACGGTTGAAATCATCTCCTGCTCGTGTTCGAGCTGCAAACAAACCATAGGTTATAGTCTGAGAATAAAGGTCAGCAAAATCTTCTTCAGTTAAACCTTTAATAAGATATTTCTTGAAAGCCTGATAAAAGCCCAAAATGCTGTCATTACTTTTATGTTCATCATCCAGTTCAATACGCACAACTTCATCTTTCAGGAATCGTGTTCTTTTTGCTAATTCTTTTGCCAGCGAGCTTGCGGAATGTAATTTTGGAAGACTAAATGAGAAATATTTATCCAGTAGTTGAAGAAATTCAGTCTCATTTTCAACTGTGGGTGTTTTACCCAATTGTTCAATATGATATAATCTACCAATCTGAACTCTATCTGCTAATTCTCCATTTCTAAAAAGCAGAAATTCCAGAAAGTTAGTAAGGATTACATTTGGAAAAGTTGATATATATCTTTTCAGTTGTTCGGTATATCTTATGTTATCAAGGTTTTGTTGGGTTGGAGCTTTAGCTTCGATGTACCCGATTATGTGATTCTTACCATCCCAAATCCGAAAGTCGGGATTTCCTGCTTCGGTCTTTTTTGGTAGAGTTGTGATGGCAGTTTTTAGTTTCCTAGATTCAGCAAATTTATTAATCAGCTTTCCCAAGCATGAGTAATAACTTTCTTCTCTGGCATCACCACGTAAAAATGTTTCCTTTATTTCTGAAAGATAATTCTTTAACACTCAATTCCCCATCACATTTTTTCAAACTATTCGCTAAACTGTAAAACAAATCCGAAAAGATGATTAAGTTTGTATTTAGTCAATTATTTTATTAATTTTCAATTTTTTCGGAAATATATAATTAGTCTTTTTCACATGCTTCGCAATCGTGATACTGACAGTTGTCGTAATACAGCTTCAAAATCCCCTGCTGAAAGATAGCTTTCTTTTTTGTTATTTTCTTTTGTTCTGGTTTCATCAAATTATGCATATATTGAGTGATGTAATTATCCGGCAATCCATGAAATTCCCGGTAAACTTTTAATGCAGCCTGTTCAAGTTTTTCATATTTTTTTTCACGAGCGTAAACTATAACCAGCGGCAGAATAATGTTTACCAGAATTGTATCGATGCGTGTTTTACCAAGTTTATATCGTTCCGGCAGGAATTCGGAACGCGTTTGTAGCATCTTATATAGATTGCGTTTAAATTCTTTTAGATTGAATGTTTCGGATTTAAATGAAAATATCTTCAAAGCCTGTCGGAACAACGAAGTTTCCAGGCTATTATATAGAAAATCACTTATCTGCAACAGGCGAATGGCGGGATGGTTCACCGGACGAATGCGGAAAAGCTGCCAGTTGATATCGATTTTATTTCGTGAGAATTCCTGTTTGGAATATAGCTCTTGCCATTTGGATTTAAATTCTGCAGGAAAAGTAGATGGCAGATGATTTATCAAATCGGAAGAACACAGTAAAAGTGCGATCAATTCATCCTTTTTCATACCTGCCGAATAAAATTTTTTCAGTTTATCATAACGAAACTTGAGAGCTAATTGCAGCATCTGGTATTTGTTCTTACTGTAACCGAGAGCTTCAAAAAGTCCCTGCAATAATAGTTGATCGAAACCGGCAAAATAATGCTCGGCGGAAAAGCGTTTAATTTTCTTTTCCAGCCGTTCATGTCCCATTTCTTCCAGCTTTACTGACAGTTCGTTTTCATTTTTCTGCAGGAAGAATTTGCATTTCTGCCTGCTTGCTTTAAATTCCTTTTCCGAGTACTTTTTCAGTAATTTGGCTATATCTTTGTCCAGCACATTGCATAATTCCAGAATCTCGATCTGATCACCGTTTTCATTAATTATATATGGATATTTTCCATTGTGCTGATAGACAACTTCCAGAATAACAGAATTAAAATTCGGATTTTCGTTGTGGTTATGCGAATTCCAATTGTATGTCTGCAGATCGATCTCCACATCACCCCGCAGTACCTTGCCATCTATCTCTATGATGGCGTCTTTGAAATCGGGACCTGCATCGGTATTCCAGCGACCCGGAAACATAATCTTTACAGGTTTGCCTGATATAGTTTTGAGTTCCTTTATCAGATGTTGTGCATCCCAGATATGATAGAGAAATTTCTCGGAGAATTGCATATTTAACTCCCTCAGTTAATTTTTTTACCGCCAATAAACGCTAATATTCGCTAATTTAATGTGAATTATTATCTTGCTTTTTCCAACACTATTCTTTCCCATTGTAGTTCCGAATGTTTAAAATTTATTATCAATCCAACCTTTATTCCTGAAATTCTTAAATAATTTATCAATTGACCTCTATGTTCGTCAATAATGGATTCAACAGTTTTTGCTTCAGCTATTACTTTATTTTCAATAATCAAATCAGGTATAAATTCATCTACTTTATGATTTTTATAATAAATTGGATAACTCATTTGCTGTGAATACGATAGATTTTGATCTTCAAATTCCACACATAGTGCTTTCTCATATGTTTTTTCTCTAAAGCCATGACCGATTTTATTATATATGAAAATTGCACATCCAACGATTTTGTATACAAGTTCTTTTTCTAATAGTTTAGTCAAAATTCTTCCTTTTCTGCAACATCTAAATTAAGGAAAAAAATATTTACGTTGATTCATATTCATCTACATTCATTCGCGTTCATTAGCGGTTCAATATCCTTTTCACTTCTTCGGCAATTGACAAACAAGAGGTTAATCCAGGTGACTCTATTCCTATAAGATTTATAAAGTTAGGGAATCCTTTCTCAGATTCTTCTTGAATATAAAAATCACGGAATTCTTCATCCTGTTTCTGTAATTTTGCACGTATGCCACAGTCATCAAGTTGCAGCCAATCTTTTTCTATATTTACATATTTATGAATTGATTCAAAGAACGTATCTTTATGAGTTTCATCCATAACATAATTGATTTCATCCACATAATAAGCATTTGGACCGAAACGGCAATCCCCCGCCAGATTTACTGTCAGATGAATACCCAGTGAAATGGTTGTGGGAACCGGATAGATGAGATGGTTGATATTCTTTATTTTACTGGTTTTGTAATATTCACCTTTACACCAGTGTAAAGCAAGATTATGTTTTTCTGTGTCAATTCCAATCATTTGTGCAATTTTGTCGGAATGTAATCCGGCACTGTTAATTACAATGTTTGCTTCGAATACTTCATCGTTTGTAAACTTTACAATATAACTATTCGGAGATTTTTCAATTGCACAAACTTCCATTTCATATACTAAGAAAGCATCCTGTTCTTCTGCTTTAGTAGCCAATCTCTGCATAAATTTATGAGTATCCAAAATACCGGTAGAATCCACTTTTAATGCTTTTATTGCTTTGATCTGTGGTTCCAATTCCCGGCATTTTATCTGGTCGATTATTTCCAGATCTTTCACTCCATTTCGTTCACCATTTTCTTTTAATCTTATCAATTCCGGGATTTCTTCTTCGCAAGTAGCTACAACAAGTTTACCACAATTATTGAATGGAATATCATTTTCTTTGGCAAAATCGTAAAGCAGGTTCACTCCTTCTACACATAATCTGGCTTTCAACGTATTCTGCGGATAATAGATGCCCGAATGAATAACTTCGCTGTTGCGACTGCTGGTATGCCTTCCGAACATTTCTTCTTTTTCCACTACAACCACATCTTCAAATTCCTTGGAAAGAACTTTTGCCAACGAAAGTCCCACAGATCCTGCTCCAATCACAAGAATATTCACTTTCTCCATTACATCTCCATATTATCTATCAGGCGCGTGTTTTCAATAATTACTGCTACCAGAATCCGACATCCGGTTCTTAATTCAGCTAAATGTTTCAGTGTTTGGGAATCAACCACTTCGATATAATCTACAATACCATTGTTATTTTCAATCAAATTGCTCATTTCAGCTATTATTTTGTTGGAAGAGATAATTTCCTGCTTGAATAATTTTTTAGACAGCAGAAGCGAGTTATGAAGACAGAGAGCGTCTTTCCTGGCAGAAGGAGATAAGTATTTGTTTCTGGAACTCATCGCCAGCCCATCCTCTTCCCGCACGATAGGACAACCAATTATTTTGGTTCTGAAATTCAGATCTTTTGCCATTTGCTGCAAAACAACAAGCTGCTGGAAATCTTTTTCACCCATGAACATATAATCCGGATCGACTATATTCATCAATTTTGTAACGATAGTAATAACTCCCCGAAAATGAGTGGGACGTGATCTGCCGCAAAGTATCTGAGTGATCTTATCAACCGTTACCCAGGTTTTGTAGCCTTCCGGATACATTTCCTGTTCTGTGGGAAAGAAGATAAAGTCTACTTCAAGCTCGGTGAGTAATTTCACATCACGATCGATATTTCGCGGATACAGTGCCAGGTCTTCGTTGGGACTAAACTGGTATGGATTTACAAAAATGCTCACCACCACATTGCTGCATTGTTTCCTGGCTGCACGAACCAGACTCAAATGCCCTTCATGTAAATATCCCATTGTGGGAACGAATCCGATAGTTCCTTTGATACCGCTACATATTTTCTGCATTTCAGAAACAGAATTTATCATTGTTGGCTGCACTTAAATCTCTCTGTAAACAAGATTTTTATCATCTTCCACGACAATGATCTTTGCTTTATGATTCTTTATCTCTTCTTCATCAAGCAGACCATAATTCACAATAATGATCTTATCACCAATACTCACAAGCCGCGCAGCAGCACCGTTTATACCAATAATTCCTGAGCCGGCATCACCTTCGATGATATATGTGGCAAACCTGTTTCCGTTGCTGATATTGTAGATCTCTACTTTCTCATCGGCTTTCATACCAGTAATATCCAGTAGATTTTTATCTATCGTGATGCTGCCAGTATAATTCAGGTCTCGCATTGTTATGTTTGCCCTGTGTATTTTCGATAAAAGCATCGTCCTTTGCATTAATCCTCCAAACTTTCTAATTATATCGGAATTTGATATATTTTCTATTCCTCACAGGCATAACAATGAATTAATCGTATCTGATTTTGTAAAACTTTTTTTTAACTAATTTTCCGGAGGTTTCCAGTAAAGTGCTGTTCTCTTACCTTTTTCCTCGTTAACTGTTTGTAATATAAATGCTCCACCAATAAAAAAGACAGCAACAGAAAGAATAGCCCATTTCTGGTTACCTGTAATCCTTGATATTTCTCCATAAACCAAAGGCCCGAATATTGATGCGATCCTTCCTGTAACAGAATAGAATCCAAAGAATTCTGCCATTTTATCTGGTGGTGTAAGAAGTGCTAACATCGTTCTGCTGCTGGATTGGCTGGAGCCGATAGCGATGCCTGCTAAAAGTCCTACAAAATAAAATTCGTTGACCGATCTACAGAAATATGCCCAGAAAACAACTGCTATCCAGATGAGTAATGTAATGGTAATTGTTCGTTTTGCACCTATTTTGTCGAGGATATAACCAAATATAAAAGCTCCAATCATTGAGGTAACATTGGCGATCACAAAATATGTGATAAGCTGCTTTTCGTTCATTCCAAAGCGTGTGGCTCCGTAGATAGCAGCAAAACTGATAACGATGATTATTCCATCATTATATACCAGGTAACTAAAAATGAATCTTATTAATTCCTTAAATTCCCCTATACTTTTAAAAGAAGTTTTTATACGTGTTATGGCAGTTCTGATATAATTTGTTCTTTTGGAAGGTCTGCGTACTTCCTTTAGTAAAAAGAAAGTTGGAAGCGCGAAAAGTCCAAAAAACACAGCAACTGCAGGAAAAACAAGATTGATCCATTTATTATGTACCAGCGGTAGCATCAACAGTAGTGAAACAAGACCGCCAATATACCCCACAGCCCAGCCCCAGCCGGATACTTTTCCTAATTGATCGCGAGGAGCAACATCCGGCAAAAGCGCATTATAAAATACATTACCGCTGTTGAATCCAAAATTTGCTATGATGAAGAACAACATTCCGGTAAATATATTTCCCGCTTTTACAAAATACAGAAGTGCGGTAAAACTTACCGTGAGATAGGTCATATAGAACAGGAATTTTTTCTTGGCTCGGGAAAAATCGGCTACTGCTCCAAAAATAGGAGCTGTAAGAGCTACCATAAGCATCGAAATACTTATTGCTCTTCCCCACAATGCAGTTCCCAATTCACCCTGGTTAACAACAACATTCCTGAAATATACGCTGTAAATAACTGTTACAATGATAGTTGTAAAAGATGAATTAGCGAAATCATACATTATCCATCCGGAAATGTTCTTATTTAATTTCACCAATTTTCTCCATTTCAATTTCGGGTAGTTGGAAAGGTTTATAAATTTCAATATTGGGAGTTGCTATAAAAACCTGGTGTGTGTTTTTTAGCATTCCCATTATTTTTTTTGCCCGTTTTTTATCCAGATCAGCAAGAACATCATCAAACATCAATATCGGTGTTTCGCTGCCTTCCTCAGAGATTAATTGAGCCTGAGTTAACCGTACTGCAATTGCCAATGAACGTTTCTGACCCTGTGAGCCGAACTTTCGTGCAGCATGCTGATCGATTAGGAAATCGATATCATCCAGATGCGGTCCGCAGAGGGTTCTTTCCTGTTTCATTTCCTGATCTTCTATTTCATTCAAGTGCCTGAGAATATCATCTGCGATATCTGTTCCAGTTACTGGAAACGAATAGTTGTATTTTATTCCCAGTATTTCGCTTTTTCCGTTGATGTTATCGTAATATTCTGTAAGTTTGGGAATAAATTGTTCAAGATAATTTAGTCTGAGTTTTATTAATTCTGCTCCATTACAGGCAAATTGTTCATCCCATGTCCTCTTTTCCGAACTGTCAAATTCGTTTTTTAATAGTGCGTTACGCTGTTTTAAGATACGATTGTAAGTTCGCAGAAATTCAATATATTCAAAAGAGCATTGCGAAATTGCCTGGTCGATGAAATTTCGGCGGTATTTGGGAGATCCTCCGATCATGAAAATATCTTCGGGAGAAAAGTATACAACCTTCAGATAGCGATAAAGTTCGCTTATTCGTGCAATAGCATTACCGTCGATTTTGATAAGTTTTCTGGTTTTATCGACAGCAGCTTCAAATTTATAGATTGTGTTTTTTAATTTAAATGAGCCTTCAATACGAAAGAAGACTTTTGAGAAATTTATCAAATCCAGATCACTGCTGGTTCGAAACGATTTCCCAAAAGCAAAATATGATACAGCTTCCAGAATGTTTGTTTTTCCAATGCCATTCTTACCATGGATAAGAGCACCTTCCGGCTTAAAAACTAACTCAAGCTCAATAAAATTTCGATAATTTCTTAATTTTAAAGATAATATTTCCAACTAGACTAACCGAAGCGGCATCAATAAGAAACGAGCTGAATATGTTTCGTCTTTGTCTATGTTAAAAAATAGTGCCGGTTCATTTGATTTACCCATACGGATCTCGATCTCGTCAGATTCCATTACATTAAGGATAGCATTAAGATAACGATAATTGAAGGCAATGATTAGAGGTTCACCGGAATATTTAAAATCTTCCAGGATTTCATTAGCTTCACCCTCTTCCCGCTTGGCACTGTTGATCGATAAGGTTTCGCCGGTTACATCAAATTTAACTTTGAACGTGTCTTCCGATGCTAATAATGAAACCCTTTTTACAGCTTCTTTCAGCATGTTCTTTTTTATCATAAGTATGTTTGTATTATTAGTGGGAATTGCTTTAGTATAATCCGGGAAACGGCCCTCAATTATATGAGTAAATATAGTGTAATTTCCATAAGCGAACATAACACGGTTAGATTCGATGAGAACGGATATTTTCGGTAATTCTTCACCTATTACCTTATCCAGAAACAGCAATCCTTTTGTAGGAATGATCTGTTCGATAACCTCCGGAATGTCGATCTGAACATTCAAATTAAATTCTGCAATTTTCTTTCCATCTGTAGCAACCATTAGTTGTTTATCGGCAGACATCTTCCAGAAAATCCCGGTAAAGATAGGTCGATTTATCTCGCTGGAAACAGCAAAATGAGTGTTATCGATCATTTTCTTGAACATCTTTGCATCTAGTTCTATTATATTAGTAAGATCTTTCTGGGGAATAAGTGGAAACTGACTGCTTTCTGCACAAAGAAGATTGAACTTTGAATGTTCACAATGAATCTTGAGAGAATCTTCTTCTAAAAGAAAATGAACCATCGAATCCGGAAGTGAATTAATTATCTCATTCAGATTCCTGGCAGAAATAGCTGCCTTCCCTCCTTCTGAAATAACAGCTTCAAACTCTACGACAACAGTAATTTCCAGATCGGTTGCGGTAAATTTCAGGATATTCTTCTGGTCATCAGCTTCTATAAGATAATTTGTGAGTATCGGCATAGTGTTCTTGCTTGGAACTATATTATATAAATGCTGAATATTGGATTGTAAATCCTGCTTTTCTATTGAAAATTTCATAATTTCCTCTTTTAATTATTTTGTGCTCATCACACAAAAAAAATAATAGATAAAAGAAAGGCAAGAGTTTTTTATAACTCTTGCCTTTTTAAAAAAACATTGCTGCTTACTTAACTGCGTCTTTAAGTTTTTTACCAGCTTTGAATACTGGAACTTTTCTTGCTGGGATATTAATTTTAGCTTTTGTTTGAGGATTAACACCTGTACGTGCTTTTCTTTGGTTTACTTTGAAAGTGCCAAAGCCCACCAGTGACACCTTGTCACCTTTTTCCAAGGCTATGGTAACACCATCAATAACTGCATTTAATGCAAGGTTTGCAGCTTTTTTTGTTACATCTGCGTTAGCAGCGATTTTAGCAACTAAATCTTGTCTGTTCATGAACACCCTCCTTTATTTAGTGATTTAAAGAACACAGTCGAGTATTTCGTTTTCCCGTTTTTCTTGTCAACAAAAAAATTCTCTAAACCTGCATTTTTACTGGCTTCATCGTGTTTTTACATCTTTTAACTTGAAATTTCGTGAAATTACGTGAATCCATAACTCCTTATTTTACAATAAGTAAGCACCTCTATGGATAAAGTCATACTTACATGGTTAAGGAATTCTATTTTATTAAAAAAAAAGTACTTAAATGTCTTTGCCATAAAATTTAGTTAGCTACACTTCTTTTTTTAAACCCTGTAATTCATAAATTTTAATTTTAATTGTTTTACCCTTTACTTTTACTTCATCTATAAAGTCGGCTATAATATTTTCTTCAGCTATCTGATAAGTGCTGTCGCTGATAATGATATTGTTTTTTGTTTTAAAATCCCTGGTTAGTGCTTCTATTCGGGCTCCAGCATTCATGTTGTCACCAATTGCAGTATAGTCAAAAATCTGTTCGGAGCCAAGATTACCCACCGTCATAACACCGCTGTTCAATCCTATTCCAACTTCGAAAGGATCTTTTTTCTCTGCTTTCCATTTTTCTTTCAGTTCATTTATGCGTTGCCGCATTTCCAACGCTGCTTTGCAACCCCAGTACGCATGATCTTCCAAGCTAACAGGAGCACCGAATAATGCTACTATTTCGTCACCAACAAATTTATCTAATGTGCCTCTATTATGGGTTATCACTTCCACCATTTCTGTAAGGTATTCTCGCAGAATATCCACTGTTTCTTTGGGTGAATGACTTTCTGTGTAAGGAGTGAAGGAAATAATATCGCAATACAATACAGTTAGTTCTTTTTGTTCACCACCATACTCAAGTTTACTGGGATCTTTTAATAGTTCGTCTACTAGTTCAGGAGCGATATAATGACCAAAAGCATGTTTAATGAACTTACGTTCCTGTAATGTTTTCAGGTATTGGAATATCAATCCGGCAACATAGATGACGATTATTAATACAGGAATTTCCAACGTAGGTATCAAAAGACTCTTCCTGACAAATAAATAGTACGAATATCCCAAATAGCCCACCAGCAAAATAAGATTGATAGCGATCGAAAATGTAGGCTTTATAGATGAATTCATAAAAAACAATAGAAATGAAAGAATAAAAAATATGATGAGAAATTTTATATAAGAGTATTCGCGAAGGTAATCCTGCCTTAAAGCCATTTCAATGAAATTGGCATGTATTTCCACACCGGGCATTAACTGCTGATCCTCAGAAAAGAAGGGAGTATGATGAGTATCGTGAAATTCTACCGATGTTAATCCAACCAGAACGATTTTATCTTCAAAATCTCCATTTTGAACAAAATCATTGTATCTATCCAAATCCAAAGTTGGAATTGTAAAGGTTGAATCGTCAATTACATCAGCAAAATCATACCTTTTAAAAGTTCCAGCAGGACCATAGTAATTTATCAAAGTGCTTTTGGAAGTTACTTTGGGAATCAGGTTTCCACCTATCCTGAAATAACCGGAGAAGTTTTTTACTTCTTCGTCTAACTTTTCCAACCAATAGGTTTTTACAAGCGATAATACCCCTATTGAAAGTTTGATTTCTTTTCCTTTCCGCTGGAAAAGCTCATATTTACGAACAAAACCGTCGGCATCTGCGGAAATATTTACGGTACCCCACTCTACTCCGCGCTGGGTTATCAGATCGATAGGTGCAAGAAGTTGTTCGCGGGTGGAATTTGCATAGACGGTTTTTATAAGTTTACCTGCAAGGATGATATTCTGGTATTTGCCAGCAGTTTGCGCTAATAACTCATCTGAGATTTGATTTGTTTTTTCAGTAAATTCAATATCAAAAATTATCTGTTTAGCACCTGCTTTTTCTAGGTTCTCGATAAGATGTGCATGATAATTGCGGGGAAAAGGCCAACGTTCATTCAATGAGTTGAATGTATCATCACCGACCTCAACAATTACAATATTATCAGAGATTTCCCTGGTACCTCGTATCAGGAAAAACCTGTCTTTTGATTTGTGCTCGATATTTTGCCAGAAACTGGTTACAGAAAGAATGCGCAAAACAACAAAGATAATAAACGGAATTATGAAAAACTTCAGTTTCTTCATTTAGAATTTCTGAGATATTTTCATTTTCCAGGTGAACTTGGAATAATTATCGTCTTCAATTTCTTTGTTTTGATAGAATTTCATTCCCATGTCTGTAGAAACAGATGTAGCCGATGTGATACTATAACTGGTTCCCAGATTGAACATCTGAGTTGTCTGTGGGTCGATATCTCCACCGAAAGATGTATACCTGAAATTAAAATAAGGCTTCAATGTTTCATCCAGTAATTCTAATTCTCCTTTTATATATAAGGAATTGTAAGATGATTTCTGCACGATTAATGTATCTTCAAACGTAGAATTATCATTCAAAGTGAGTGAATATGAAAGTGTTGTTTCCAGGGGAATATCAGTAAATTTACTGGAAGCGCTTAATACAATATTATTCTTTTTATAATCGAAGCTTTCATTTACTTCATCACTATTGGCAGAATTATTGAAACTCAGGCTGAATTTTGTAGGTGCTAAATTCATGTTTTCCACTAAATATCCTGCTCCAAAAAATATATTCATCGTGGTTATATCAATCGGAGTGTTGAGACTATCTTCAGGTGTCGATTCAAAATCATCTCGGGAATTATTGCTATTTAATCCGAGTTTGAAGAATAACTTATCATCGGGACGGTAAAGAGTCTGGACAAAGTAATTCGTGGAAGTGGTGGTTACTTCCTTTTCATCGTAAATATTATCAGAGACAAAATTCAATCCCAAACTTACTGCCAGCCTGTTGTCCATCAGGTTTACGTTGTCGTTAATACTGATAATGCGAGCATCCTTTTGCAGGTAATTTGTAGAAAGAGAATTAAAACTGGTTCCAATAGCTGTATAGGATATATTTAAGAAATTCCTGTAGAAGAAAGCACGCAGGAAAGTTTTATAAGCCATGTTGCTTAATCCGGGTTTGAAAGGTACCATATATTTATTCACAACAAAGAAATCTTCAAAATCAATAGGATCAAATGGGAAATCGACGTCCTGATCCAAACTATCAAGCGGAACTGCACCATCGATGATATTGATATTGTAGTAGCTCATGGCAGCTTCCACTCCCCATATAAAACGCTGGTTAAATAAAGCAAGGTTAATATCTGTATTTACAACTATATTATCCTCTGGTAATACTGTCTGTGAAGAATCGATGGAACTGCGATAATATATTTCTTTCAGCGATCCGATATCATCTTTGTTCTTGGCAAAACCCAAACCCCATGTAAAACTCTGCGGATTGCCCGATTCGAACCTTAGTGAATATGAGTTCCGCTGGAAAGTTCCTGCAGTATGATTTAGCACAATTTCGCCCGTCGCTGTAGAATCATCGTAGGCTTTTCCATTCACGCTTCTTTTGCTGCTGCCTGCCGTAAAGAACATCCTGAAATTCTTAGAATACAGCTTGGAATGAATACCGCGAATATTTTTGCAACTTACCAGAAATGTTCCATAGTTGGGAGTGTAATCACCTGCAATTAAATCTAAATGAGGAACCTGAAGAACCAAATTATATCTGTTTACTGGTTGCATCCATTTGGTTTCTAATGATGAAAAATCCAATTTTGACTTGAAATTTAACCACTCATAACTACCACCTACATTCATCAGGAAATTAGCCCATTTATCGGAATCTTCTTTCTCTTCAGAATCATTTGCTACATTATCTATATAGGATGTGAAAGTAGCTTTCCCACTAAGGTTGAGAGGTAATTCCAGTATTTTATCCTTAACATTTGTAACCCAGGAATTCGATTTGATCTCGCGCCCATCGAAGTGTATGGCAGTGATATTGTAATAATGTTTACCAGGTTTTACGTTCTTCACTTCATAAACGATCATGTTGGAAAAAACCTTTGCCTGAGAAGTGACATCCTCCCCATCATAGAAAAACCTTATCGTACTGTGTTCTATCTGGTCTTCTAAAGCAAAGAAAGAAATAGCTATCAGAATATCATCAGAGATATCGGAATAATTGTAATCAGGGGAAAGTAGAACAAAACCGCTCTGCTCTGCAACTGGCATCTCAGAAATAATTCGGAAAGGATTCATTTGAGGATTGATCTGCGGCAGTGTTTCTTCGTGCCCATTATTTAGTACAGCAATGAAATAATATTCTATACCGCTTTGAAAGCTTCCTGCATCTGCAATTGTAATAGAAAAAAAAGGATCGGTTTCGGAGCCTTTTTCCATATCAAGTTCCGAAAATGACAATGAACCGCTTTCTCTATATAATGTTTTAATATTAAAAACATCATTGAAGCCGTCTCTTACTTCGAGTGTAAGATCAAGTTTCCCTCCCGGTTTGATAGATACCGGTACATCGTGATGCAATAGAATATCACAAAAAAGAGATGAGAAAAATAGAATAATACCCAGTAAGATAATAATCTTTTTCATAATTTCACCTATTCAAAATTTATTTTAATCGTTTTCTTCTCTCCATCATTGTTCTCAAGCTCTATCTCAAGTAAGTTGAATCCAGTTTCCATCATTTCCATCTTGCTTTCTTCAATATCACCTTCCTGTGTGGGAGAAACCAGTATCTCGCCTTCCCCCGAAGTATGAGCTTTCTGACCTTCCAGTATAGTGGCTTCATTGTCATCGGCTTTATTTTTCATATGGACTTCACCTTTGAAAGTAAAAAGGTCTGTTTCTCCATTTTCACCTACTGCCAGGAATAATTCGGTTCCTTTCACAGAAACAACTGTAGTAGGTGTATCAATTTCAAATTTACCGGTTTTCTTGGTAACTTTTGCCCAGAGCTCTCCAAATTGCAGATAATTCTTTTTATTGAGTTTTCCATTATCCTTTTCTGCATTGATGGTTAAAATGCTGTTGGGAAAAAGTTTCACTACAGAGCTTCCATCTACAAATTTAATAGCTGCAAATGAATTTTCTTGGCTTTCCAGTTCGTCCTTATTTATAAATTCATCCCCGGTTTGTGTCTGTCTTAATGTTTCTTCTCGTGTTAATTCAACATCACCTTTTACTTTTAAGGCAATTGCTACCGAATCTGCTTCTAAGGTACAAACAATTATAACAAGTAGTAAAATTAAAGATATTATATTTTTCATGATTAACTCCTATTCAACGCTTACATTTTCGATTATAAGATCACCGTTGGCGATCTGTTCAAGAATATCATTCAGTTCGTCCATGGAAATAGTACTTCCCTGCCAGAAGATATTCTTAACATCATACCCACTATTAATGAGTGCAATTAATTCTTCAAGATCTTCAATGTTCAATTGTGTGAGGAAATTTATCAATATCTGGTTGTTCATATCCTCTTCGTGTTCGGTAGAGATCATGAAAGAATAGATAATGCTTTTGTAGCTTCCTTCCTCTCCCACAGGCGTTAATACATCCGCCGAGACCTGCCAGGCATAAGTTCTGCCGAGCATAAGGTCGGGAGCATCTGTGGGATAGAGATAACTTGTGATGGTGCATTGATCCTCAAAATAAGGATCCAGAAGCTCGATCTCTTCCGGCGTAGTGTATTCACCATCTATTTCGAACACTTTTATAGTATATTCGAACAAATTGGAGAACCAGATAAAGTTCGGATAGTTATCGGATATCGGAGCAGGACCCAAACCAATCGGATTTCCAGGGGTGATCAGTGAGATAGAGATCGGGGAGATTATAGTTACAGTTGCTACTTCCTGGTCACAAGGTTCACTTGAGCCTTCTGCATAAGCGCTAATAGTGAATATATAAGTTCCGTCAGGCATTCTTCCCGTTTCTTCGATTTTATCGCTGATATCGTCTAAAAAATCATCAAATTCGGTTACTACGTCAAAATATGGTCCATTAATTGTAGTGATAATATCACTATTTGTAAAATAAATTCCTTCGAAGTTTCCTATAATTGGAGTTAAAGTAGTTTCAACTGATTCATAATCCATATATTTCATAACACATGTAATAATGAATTCACCTCCCACTTCAGTTGTTAATGTCATTCGGAACAAATGAGGTTGTAGTTCAGGGTGATCGGGATCAAAATAAGCTGGATAGAATAAATTATAAGTTACATTATGAGGAGTAACTTCGATATTAACTTGAGCTATAAGATTTACGATAATTAGCAAAAATAAAATACTGAGTAATTTTTTCATAATCATCTCCTTTATTTATTGTATTTGTGAAAATTCAATTATTTTTTCCAACAGTTCTTCGAAATCAAGTCCTGCTTCTTTGGCAGCCATTGGCGTTAAACTGAGTGCGGTCATGCCGGGAAGTGTATTGACTTCAAGAAAATAAAAAACCTTACCATCATATCTGAAATCAACTCTGGCATAAGCCTTGCAGCCGAATAATTCAAAAATTTCCCGAGCTTGCCGCTGTATTTCTATTGATTCCTGTTTACTCAATTTGGCAGGAACTTCATAAATAGTATGACCTTTTGTGTATTTATTCGTATAATCATACCATCCATCTCTGGGTTTTATTTCTACCACGGGTAGTGCTTTTTTCCCTAAGATAGTAACGGTTAATTCTTTTCCTTCAATAAATTGCTCTAATAAAACTTTATCACTATATTTGAATGCTTTCGAGATTGATTGCTCCAATTCATCTGCTTTTATAACCATCGAAATTCCAACCGATGACCCGGAATCATTGGGCTTTACCACCATGGGAAAGCCAATTTTCTTTATGATCATATCTGAATCGATATCAAAATCCTTATAAAGTAAATATCGCATTGGAATGGAAATACCAATATATTTTACCAGCACGCCTGAAATGTACTTATCCATCGAAATGGCACTTGCTCTGTAAGCAGAACCGGTAAAGGGGATTTTTTCCAGAGATAATAGAGATTGTATCCTGCCATCTTCTCCTTCGGCTCCATGAAGTCCATTAAACACAATGAAAGGGTTGAACTCTCGAATTGCTTTTATCATTTCAGAATAAGTTTTATAACTGCTGGGATCGATCAATTTAATTTCATAATTTCTGGATTCTAATGCAGATGCTACTTCATTGGACGTTGTTTTGGAAACTTCAGCTTCTTCCGAAAAGCCACCCGCGAGAATAATAATTCTTCTATTTTTTCCCATGGAGTATTAACTCTTCATCAAATAGATTAATGTCAAGAATAATTACAAATTCGATTAAATTCATTTAAAAAATCCGCATAAGATTTTTTCGATGCTTCCTTATTATTTATACTGATATAAGGGAAAACAGCTTTCAAAATATGAAACGCCATCACCAGGCGATGATCATGGTGTGCATCAAGTTCTACAACTGCAGGTTTGTTATTCAGAGGATGAATAATCAGGCTTTCATCTTCAAACTTAATATCAGCCCCGATACGAGAAAGTTCGTTCACCAAAGCTGATATCCTGTTGGATTCTTTATATTGCAGATGGGCTACATTTCGGAACTGTGAAGGATAATTGGCGAATAGAGCCGAAACAGCCAGAGTTGGTACCAGATCGGGAATATCTTTCATCCCTACATCGATACCCTTTAATGAACCGCGTGAAATGCATACAGATTTTGAAGATCTGTTCACTTCTGCACCCATTTTCTCCAGGATGGATAGAAACTGAAAATCAGATTGTAATGAATTACCGGAAATACAATTCGTACAAACTTCTTTGTTGCTGAGCGCTCCCAATGCCCAGAAATAGCTGGCGGAAGAAAAATCCGGTTCAATTATGTAAATACCTGGATTCGTATATTCCTGCCCTGATTCTATGATTATTTTATTTTTAATAAATTTACATTTCACTCCAAAATCACGCATGATGGATGCTGTCATTTCAATGTAAGATCGTGAAACTATCCTTCCAATAAGATTTATTGTAAGTCTTGAATTGTAAGCAGGAGCAATAAGCATTAATGCACTCACAAACTGGCTGCTGATATCTGCCTGCAGATCTATTTCTCCCCCGTTTAATTGTTTCCCCCTCATTTCAATCGGGAAACCGGTATATTCGAAATCAGCTCCCAGTGTTTGCAATATATCAATTAATGGTAAAATGGGTCTTTTTTCTAATTGAGCTGATACCTTTATTGTACTATGGGTGTCCTGCAAAATGGCCAATCTTGCCAATAGAAAACGAAATGCAGTACCCGAATCTTTTATATTTATTTGGATTTCATCATAAACAGGTTTATTTGGAATAACATTTAATGAATTTCCCTGCCACTTAAACCCGGTTCCAAGTTGTTTTAAATTATCTATTAAAGTACAGATATCGTTGCAATTCGAACTATTCATAATTTTCAGTGGTTTATGTAAAAATGTGCTTATTATAAGTACTCTGGCTAATATAGATTTTGAACCTTCGAGTTCTACTTTTCCACTGCAATTTAGTCTACATTCCATAACTTTATTTCCTGCAGACTATTTTTCTATATTCAAATTCAACTCGTCAACAAACAAATTTTTATTTTGACAATAAACAGTCAAAATCCCTTTTCAAAATCCCCATTTGTGAACTAAATTATAAAACAAAATTAATTTGTAATTATTTCTGTGAAATGAGTATAAAATTATTAGAACATGAAGTATATTCTTTTTACCGGCATAATATAAATTACTTTAAGAAATCGGTAATAAGCAAGCGTTAAGAAAAATCTTCTGTTTGAGTGGTTTTCTAATTTCTTTCATAGAATCTACTTAGAAAATAACGAGTTAAGATTTTTTAGTGGTGTTTGCCAATTTTAGTAATTTATATTCGCCGGGAGTTTTTCTTTGTTTCGTTTCTTTTGTCGATACAAAAGAAATGAAGATCAATACTTCCAAATCTCCGTGTGAAAAATCATCTTGCTACTCTTTAAAAAAGAATACAATGATTTTGAAATTTTTTCGAGGGGTGCTAACAAACAAATTTTTATTTTGACAATAAACACTCAAAATCATTTGTTTCTCATTATTTTTTAGAGGTAAAAAATGGCATCATTAATTGAAGTGAATGATTTAACAAAAGAGTATAAAATGGGAAAGATCACTGTTCCTGCTTTGAACGGTGTGGATATTGATATAAACGAAGGTGAATTCGTTGCTATCATGGGACCTTCAGGTTCGGGAAAATCTACCCTGATGCATATTCTGGGTTGTCTGGATACAGCCACCCAGGGTGAATATATTTTGAATAGAGAAAAGGTGAGCCATATTAAGAAGAAGAAACTGGCATCGATACGGAACCAGCGGATAGGTTTTGTATTTCAAACATTCAATCTTCTTCCCCACCTTAATGTTCAGAAGAACGTTGAACTTCCCCTCATGTACGCCGGATACAGTAAACGCAAAAGAACCGAACTGGCTAAAAAGGTCATTGCAGAAGTTGGATTGACCGATAGACGTAAACATAAACCTTCCGAACTCTCCGGTGGTCAGCGTCAGCGGGTGGCTATTGCCAGAGCTATCGTAAATAATCCTTCCATTATCCTGGCAGATGAGCCAACCGGTAACCTCGATACAAATTCGGGAAGTGATATTCTTACTATTTTCTCTGAACTTAACCTGAAAGGGCATACTGTGATAATTGTAACACACGACGCTGCGGTGGCAAAAAGGGCAAATAGAGTAATCCATATTGTGGATGGCTTAATAGAAAATGGCGATATCTCTTAAAGAAAGTATAGTCTTTGGTTTTTCCGATTTCTGGTCTCGAAAGGTCAGAAGCTTGGTAACTATTATCGGAATAATTCTGGGAACCATGTCTATCATTGTTGTACTATCACTGGTTAACGGTATTAATAAACAAACCCTGCAATGGATGATGGAACGTGGTGGTCTCAGTAAAATAACTGTCCGTAGAAATTGGCGTTACGACAACCCGAACAAGGTCAGGAGCTATTTCACCTGGAAAGAGATCAAACTCATCCGCTCTCTAATTCCGGAAGCTAAATATATGAACCCGCAAAAACGCTATTGGCTGCGGCATAGTTATGAAGATAAGGAATATAACTGCTCCATCTATGGTGTGTTACCCGACTTTTCTAAAATCGAAGAGTGGGATACGGAAGATGGACGCTTCATAAGTGAATTTGATATAAACCAATCTAACGATGTGATAGTTATCGGTACCAAGGTAAAAGAAGAACTTTTTGGAAACAAAAATCCCATCGGGCAATTTATAACAGTTCATGAAAGACGGTTGCATGTTATAGGTATAATGAAACACCGCTATATGAAAAGCAACAATATCGGCAGTGATAATGCCCTTGGTTACCTTAACCGCAGAACCTTTGTTCCCCTGAGCACAATGATCCACAAAGGCACGGGGGATGATAACATTTCCAGCTTAGCCTTGAAAGCTCAGGATGCCGAGAGTGCACCTGAATTAAGAAAAAAACTGGAAGCGATAATCCTTAACCTGCGGCATGGCGAACCTGTGTTCATGATAGAATCTGCACAGGAAGAAGCAGAAGAAATGGCACAAAGCCAGAAAACATTTCAGATCATATTTTTCATTATCAGCATTATCTCCCTTCTGGTGGGAGGTATTGTGATAGCCAATATTATGCTGGCTTCTATCCAGGAAAGAACACGTGAAATAGGTATCAGGTTAACGGTGGGCGCACGCAGAAGAGATATTTTTATTCAGTTCCTGGTGCAAACAGTTCTGATAACTTTTATTGGCGGAATACTGGGTACCCTGGTGGGATTATCCCTTCTGAAAATGGTGAGCGGATACATTAATATAGAGTTAATAGCTGAACTAAGCATGGTATTAATTGCGCTAACCGTATCGGTGGGGATAGGTTTACTTGCCGGTATTATCCCTGCCATATTGGCTAGCAAATTAAATCCTGTGGAGGCTTTGAGATATGAATAAAAAAATATTAGGCTTTTTAAAAGCATTCCGTATGAAATTCAAGGAACAAAAAGTTTACAGCCTTTCTGCTTCTCTTACGTATGTCACATTACTGGGATTTGTTCCATTTATCATCTTCATTTTATTCTTCTTCCCGTCTCTACCTTTCCTGAAATTAGAAACACAGATAAAAGACATTATTATTTCTACTTTTGTCCCTGAATCTGCAGATATGATCTATCAATATATTGTGCAATTAGCCAGTAAGAAGATCCCGTTCAATCTTTTCAGTTTTGGTATCCTTATATTTACTTCCTATTCCCTTTTCAAGATCATTAACGATACTTTTGATAATATTCTAAACGTACACGAATACAGGAAGAAAACTTTTTTTGGAGATATTGTAAAATTCTTTGGAATGACGATCTTTGGTTCACTGCTCATATTAATACTTTTATCAACCTCTTCTCTGCCAATTATCACTAAGTTTTATACAATTCCATATATTCAGGGGATCTTTTTATATTTTACACCATTTATGATATTGTTCATTATCTTTACGCTGGGTTTCTTTTATATTCCCACCATAAAAGTAAGAAAGCGTTCCATTGTGATCGGAGCAGCAACCTCTTCTGCCATCTGGATATTATTTAAATCGATGTTCAACTGGTACATTGGCAATCTTACGAATATCGAGTTGATCTTTGGATTTCTGGCTTCCATACCTGTCTTCCTCTTTTGGATCTATGCAAACTGGGTCATAATTCTCAGTGGTGTGATCCTTGTTTCCATCCTGGAAAAAAGGCATCTCGTGATAAGTACTCCGAAAGCCGACCTGAATACAGTCAAAGTTACTTTCGAGAAATTAATAACCGATAAAAACATGGAAAAAATCGTTTCAACTACACTTCCCAGGGATGAGATGAAAAATATTTTACGTGAAATACTTCAAGATGAACCTGTGAAAACTAAGAAAGCAGAGAAAAATCAGTTTACAGAAAAAGACAAATAAATTTTTTCGCAATTTGATTAATTGATATTTATCGAGTGGAGACGTGTCCGAGTGGCTTAAGGAGCACGCTTGGAAAGCGTGTATGTGGGTAACTGCATCCTGGGTTCAAATCCCAGCGTCTCCGCCAGTTTTGCGTTTATGAGTTGAAGCGTTTAAGCGTAAAAGCGGTTTTCTCACTTTTCAATTAATTATAAATATTGTCTTTCTGAGGAATTCTTTCAAAGGCATTCGACGAAGAATCTCGTGCTTATCTTTCAGCTTTACTCCTCGAAATATTGATTTGAACCCTTTCTTCCTGCTGATTTCAACCACGAACCGGAATCTGCTATTGAGCTTGGCGAAATATTCAATTTTGGATTCAGTCATAAATATACTTTTAGAATTTAAAAAGGAACATCATCAGAGAATACAGGCAATTCTATCACATCATCAACAGGTTTATCATATACAATAAAATAAGCTCTTTCATAAAGTTCATCGTAAGTAATGATTTCAAGATTCCGATTATTTCTTCTGAATAATTGAAAAGTATCTCTTTTAATAATGTTATCAGGTGATGTATTTTCTTTATGGAATTCCTTCTTTTTATTACCAATAATAAAAATGAATTTTGGATCAATAGTTCTAATAATATTCTGATCTTTTATTTTACCATCAATAACTAAATCTTTATTTTTATGGCTTTTATCCCAGACAAATTTCTGACCAAGACACTGACTAACACCATCGATAAAATGATCAGAAAAGGACCAAGTATTTGCTCTTGAAGTACTTTTCTTCTTTATAAGTGTGAAAATATCAGTAGAAGGTGTTTTTAATTCTATTAAAAGAGTATAATCTGAAATTCCAATAAAATCGCCAATAGGACTACCTTTACCATTGGTATTTGAGATACCCAGATTCTCTTCAGGAATTAGATCTCTTATAAATCTGATGTCAACATTCAAACCAATAATCCATTTATTTTCTTTAAGAAAATGATGAAAAACAGCTTCATCACCTGGCTTTTTTATTTCACTTGAATATTGTTTTCTATATTTTTGAACATAACCAGGCTCATCTAATAACCTTTTGAAAATATCTATAGATGTTTTCCGATTTTTGGATAAAATATTTTTAATATCGTGTTCTGTTAAGTTAGCAGATTCTGCTAATTTAATAAGCTCAAGAATTTTGTCAGAATTATTATTATTTTTGTATATCTTATAATAAGTATTCTTATCCATTACTTCGAACGATCTATCGAACTCCCCTAAATCAACAATTTTTTTGAATCTATTTAAAAAGCCAATCATTTTCCAGAAGTTCTCATAACCGTCAATTGACCTAGAAAAACTTACGATAACTTTACGTCTTTTTGTTGTTTTTGTATTATATTCCATATCGCATTTTTCAAATGTAAGGCGCGGAACATATTTTTTTGATGTACTAGAACGAAAGAATGTAACTTCACATATTGTCATTACTATCTTTTTCTTGTTCAAAATAAATCCATTAAATATATGAGAATGATTTTTCTTAAGAGAAATATAACAGTTACTTTTTGAA
The DNA here is from genome assembly GCA_030621085.1 of Candidatus Cloacimonadota bacterium. GTDB lineage: Bacteria > Cloacimonadota > Cloacimonadia > Cloacimonadales > TCS61 > JACNIV01. The sequence goes on from JAUXIJ010000012.1 coordinate 54,366, forward strand.
TAATTTTCAAAAATTTCAATTTCATTGAAGTTTCTAGTTTCTATATCAAAGAAATTTTTTACCACAGTAAACCTCCAAAGTATTACACTCTAATCTCACCGCTCATTAGTTTGGGAAGTAGTGTATCACGGGTTTCGGTGAGGATTTGTATTTGACTCAGATTTATATCATACCAAATGTTTGATCTAAATAGACACTACTGAAAAAATTATCAATACAAGAATCATTTACACCAAAGCTTTGAATAAAGTGGGTTAGTAATGGAATGGATTCCTGTTTTGGATTCGCAATTAGTTTATCAATTCTTGTTGGGAGTTTACTCTCGAATTTTCCTCCAGGAATACTGTATGAAGAATCAATATAACCTTGTGAAAAGATAGTAAAATTATCTATACATTCCAAATTCATTATGATTTCTAAATTGCCTAAATAACCACACTCTTTGTATAAATAAGGAATAAGGTTAAGTATCTTTAGTAAAGAAAAAGAAAAAGCGTCTAATGAAATATAACAATTACCATTGTTACAATGATTTTGTCTAAATAATGAGAAAGAATATAATATGCTACCATTTCTGAAAAAGGTGTCCTTTCTATCAAAAAATGAGTTAGTCTTTCGAATATTAGTTAAACCATCAAATGAATTATAAAAAACATCCTTATATGCTTTTAAATAACCTTTATTTAGAGAAACTACACGTTTAGTGATAGAGCTATGATTAAATTTCTTATAAAATAAATCAATTACGGGATACTGAGGAATGAAGTATATTGAACAATAAGCAGAATGTGGTAAGCTAAGACTACCATTTGGATTATCCTTTTTGATTTGATCATAGAGATTGTTCGTTTTCATTTCCTGAAAAAAGAAATTGTGATAGGCATTTTCAATTTCGCTTTGATCCATTGGTTTAGCTTCAAATTCACGTCGTTTGTAAAACCGGTTTTCCTTGCCTATACAAACAAAATGAGGGCCTCTGATAGACTGAGGGATATCAATAACAACATACTCATGATCATGGAATTGTTGAGATTCTACTTTGTCAATTTGAAAATCGATACGTGGTAAAATGCCATCTACGAGAATTTGCTGCATTGACTCTTTTAGGGATTGATCTTTGATAGGTTTGAGAGCTACTGGAATGCTGCCTTCTTCTTTTTTCCCGGATTCTTCTAAACCATAAATAATTTTACCACCAAATGAATTGGCCATAGCTGAAACATCTTTGCAGAGTTCTTTTTTATCTTTTTTTTGTGCAATATCAATGGATTGTTTGTATTCTAATTTGAGTGACTCACAAATCTTTTTAGTAATTAATTCCTGAAGATCTTGCTCTTTCCACTCATAAATTGGTTTATTAATCAAAAAATCCTCCTATTTCATAAAAAGAATTCTGCATAATCAGTCAATTGGTCAAGTTCATTTCAACAACACGTGTCCTCTGTAGCTTTAGCGTAAGAGAAGCATCTTCCTTGTTTCTTTTATGCTTTCTGTTTTCAACCCCCACTATCTCCCCCTATTTAGGGGGAGAATTAAAGAGGGGGTCAAGATCATTTCAACAACACCATCTTCCTTGTTTCATTTATGCTGTTAGTATTCAACTTATACAAATATATTCCTGAAGCTTGATTCGAAGCATCCCACAAGTAGTTATGTTTTCCAGATGCAAATCGATGTGATTCGATCAATTGTCCTTTGATGTTGAATATTGTAAGAATACCGGTTTCATTTTCTTTTATATCAAAGCTGATAGTTGTAAATGGATTGAATGGGTTGGGGTAGTTTTGCTGTAAAAAGACTTCAGAAATTTGAACAATTACATTATCATCTAAACCCACAGGTGGCCAACCGATAGTAAGAGGTCCACCATAAGCACCCATATCATTTATAATAGTTCCCATTGCAGGCCAAAGGGCGTAGCCAGGATTTAACGGGTCTTCGGGGTCATAATAAATTGGGTCAGGATTGCCGGCATCTATACAGGGAGAATCTTCCAAAAGCGAATAAGGATATACTCCTATTCCAACAAATAACGGGTCTGCGTCTATATTACCTTCTCCTGCCCATCCACCTTGGATATCCGAATATGTTGCTGTAACTGAGTTGAAATAAATATAGATCTCTTCCGGTGAATCATTCCAAAGAATGGAATTTATTAAACTCGGGTTAGAATTACCCCAGCAAAAAATCCCACCACCATTGTTAGCAGTATTACCTGTTATGGTTACATTCTGTAGATTCGGACTGGAATATTCACAGTAAATCCCACCACCAACATCTTCAGCAGTATTACCTTTTATGGTTACATTCTGTAGAATCGGATTGGAATAATATTCACAGTAAATCCCACCACCAGTATAAGCAGTATTATCTGTTATTGTTACATTCTGTAGAATCGGACTGGACATCACACAGAGAATCCCACCACCCCAGGTAGCAGAATCACCTGTTATGTTTACATTCATTAAACTCGGACTGGAATCAGCACAGTAAATCCCACCACCAAAATCAGCATTGCCATTCTGAATTGTCACGTTCTCTATGGAAAAATTATTATCGTTCTCGCAGAATAAAATTCCACTCAATCCTTCACCATCTAAAATTGTAGAAGCCTCATCTTCTCCAAGCAAAGAAACATAACTTCTGCAATTTAATGGAAATATCTCACCTATCCCGGAAGGGGAGTAAGTTCCATTCGATATATGAATTATGAGAGTATTTGTACTGTCAGCAAGGATCTTAGTAAGCGCATAAGAAATTGTAAGTAAAGGGTCATTAACCGTTAATCCGCTATTTTCATCAGAACCATCAGGACTGACATACAGATCTTGATCTACCTGCTCTACTTTAGCATTAAGAATATCAAAGGTGAAATTATCAATCGGATAGGCAAAATAATCATCTGGCTGTAATACAGTGAATGTATCCACAATTACATTAATAGTATTGTACGCATACAGATCACATCCCAAACCGGCGAAATTCAGGAATATATTACATCGATCTATAGGATCAAAATTCGGAGGACTAAAATTATACTCACAACAAATCCCACCACCTATTGTTGCAGAATTACCTGTTATGGTTACATTCGCTAAACTCGGACTGGAAGCCAAGCAGTAGATCCCACCACCCGAACCAGCAGAATTATCTGTTATTGTAACATTTTCCAAACTTGGACTGGAATCCCATCCACAGTAAATTCCACCACCAACTTCAGAAGAAGAATTACCTGTAATTATTACATTCTGTAAACTCGGACTGGAATCATCACAGTAAATCCCACCACCGAAACCAGCAGAATTATCTGTTATTATTAAATTATCCAAACTCGGATTAGAACTATCACAGTAAATTCCACCACCATCTCCATAATTACCATTTGTAATTGTGAATCCAATTAAAACAGCAGTTGAATCTTCTCCACTTTCAAAAGTAACAACACTACCATTTTGAACTCCATCTATAATCGTTTGTGAAATATAAGAAGTATCTTGAGTTGTATGAAATAATGACGCAATAGTAATGTTCTTCCCATTATAATCAATATTTTCCACATATGTTCCGGGTTGTACAAGAACTGTATCACTATCAACTGCTATATTAATCCCTTCCTGGATTGTTGGTTGGTCTTCTGGTACATTTATAATAGTAGCAGTCAGAAAGGTTGATAAAATAAGAAAAATGAAAATAAAAAATAAAGTTTTCCCCGAAAGTCGGGATTTCGTAAGACTCAACATAATTTCCTCCTTTGAAAACTTTCATGGACAGCTCGGAGAGCTATCCCTACGGTAATTTTTTCATTATTTCAACAACAACATCTTCCTTGTTTCGGTTATGCTTTCAGTATGCAATTTGTATAAATATATCCCTGAACTTTGTTCCGAAGCATCCCACAAGTAGTTATGCTTTCCGGATTCAAATCGATGTGATTCGATCAATTGCCCTTTTATGTTGAATATTGTAAGAATGCCGGTTTCATTTTCTTTTATATCAAAGCTGATAGTTGTAATTGGATTGAATGGGTTGGGGTAATTTTGATGTAAAAAGACTTCAGGAGTATGAACAACTATATTGTCATCTACATCCACATAAGGTGGAGATCCATATTCGTAGGCTCCCATATCGATGATAGCTGTTCCATTACCATCTCCATCCCAGATGCGCAGGTTACCAATAATATCCCAGGGAGGTAAATTCAATCCTGTAGTATCTGGAATTCCTGCATCTATACAGGGAGAATCTTCAAGTAAAGAATATGGGTCTGCTCCTGTTCCGACAAATAATGGATCTTCGTTTATATTGCCAGAACCTGCCCAGCCACCTTGTATATCCGAATATGTTGCTGTAACAGAACCAGACTCAATATAAATCTCTTCAGGTGAATCATTCCACATAATACAATTAGTTAAACTCGGATTGGAATTATCATCACATAGAATACCACCACCATTACTATAAATAGCAGTATTACTTGATATTGTTACATTAATTAAACTCGGACTGGAATCATTACAGTAAATTCCACCACCAGCATTTGCACTATTACCTGTTATGGTAACATTCACTAAACTCGGGTTAGAATTAACACAGCAGAAAATTCCACCACCATAAATTGCAGAATTATCTGATATTGTTACATTCTCTAAACTCGGGTTGGAATTACTCCGGCAACCAATCCCACCACCAGAAAGTGCAAAATTATCTGATATTGTTACATTCTCTAAACTCGGAGAGGATCCTTGTGAACAGTAAATCCCACCACCACCATAATAGTTTCCATTAGCAGAATTACCTGTTATTGTAACATTCTCTAAACTCGGACTGGAATATCTGCATAAAATCCCTCCACCATGATATTCAGCAGTATTAT
>JAUXIJ010000102.1 GCA_030621085.1 Candidatus Cloacimonadota bacterium
GTGCCGACAGTAAATATGGAACCAATATCAAAATTCACACCTGTCTCAAGTCCTGTAGCTATATCGAACTGAACCAATTGATTAGTTGAAGCACCATCCTGGCAATAGCCCCAAAGGTATGGTCCACCGGGAAGTGCATCTTCCCAGGCAAAACCATAATAACTTTGATAAACTCCGCAGGGGAAACTATTCAAAGTTGCACCACTACGGTCGAAAAGAGTAATTGTGTCCGACCAGTTATTAGCCCAGAATCCATCGCTTGCTCCGTCATAAGCAATAGCTCGTACTGCGATTGGGGCACTGATAGTACTTATCACAGTCTGAGTATCAAAATCCATCTCATACACTGTGTTGGTAGCTGATGCACCATAGAAGTATGTTCCATCATAGGCAAGGTCGCGGATATTACCGGGACATCCTGTTACTGAAAATTCTTCGATATAGGTGCCGTCCATCGCATATCTGAAGAATGTGCCGCCATTCCATTTGGTTGTATACATATAAGTGCCATCTGTTTCGATGCCGGCTTCTCCACCACCAACGCCTACAGGCCAATCGAATTGCAAATCAAATAAGTCATCTGTTGCAGGAATTCCATGTGAGTTGTTGCTCGCTCTCGGGTCACGATCATTGATCGAAGAATCATTGCGAACATTTGACATGTTTTTCGAGGTCTTAGTAGATTCACGTGAATTTGAAACAGGATGATTGCTCGATCCGTTTCTTACTCTAACTTCTGCAGGAAGATCTAATGAAATATCATATACAAGTTCGCCAGGTCCGTTATTTATGATAGTGAATGTTTGCACTTCTGTTTCATCGGGAGGTAAGTTAGATACCAGTTCGGTTACACTCGCTTCGATTTCTGACCAGAGAAGATCAAAATCGAGAGTATTGGTTCCTGAAACTATGTCAAATCCCAATTCTTCTGCTGTAATATAAAGAGGGGCATCACAAGATATATCATAAACATTAGGTACAATATCTATGATGGAATAACTTCCATCTGCCAGAGTTGTGGCATTAAGACCGATTCCGGCAATTGTAACTACTGCACCTTCAATGGGAGTGCCTGTCCCAAATTCATATACATAACCTTCCAGGGTGGCATCAGCAGCACCAACAATAGCTGTGAATGATACATAAGCATCCGGTTCAACACCGCCATCACCAGAAGAAACTACAAGATTGCCAAGATTATCGTAAACATAATAAGCACATTCATATGCCCAGCCACCAGGGGTGAAATAGATTTCTACAAAATCACCATTGGCAACGCTGAAAACAAATGTTTCCGGTCCATATCCTGAAACTACAGTAATATCATCCAGAACTACTGTTCCATTAACTAACAGGTCAAGTGTACCACCGTTCCAGCCATCACCATAATCATCTGTAAGATCGATTGTGAAGTCTACAGTGGTTGAAACCACTATATCGCCATCGATAATATAGAACTGGTCATTGCCAAAATCGGTAAGCCAGTAGTTTTCACCTTCACCCGGCCAGGTGATACCAATAGCATTAGCTCCTGCGGGAGCTGGGATTGTCTGAAGTATATTGAAACTCGAATCTGTTTCATACACAACACCACCAAGAAAACTTGCTATCCAGAAAGTATCATTGCCTTCAAGATAATGGATTCCGGAAACAGGACCACCACCCGGTGCAGTAATTGTACTGATAATACTATAAACACCGCCAGGCTGTAAATCTACTTCATAGATAAGACCAGTTGAATTACACACAACATAGAAATATGGTGCTTTATAAGTAATTCCCAGAACTTGATCGATATCTGGATCAACTTCCCACTGGTCGATAGCTGCCAGAGTAGTCCTGTCAACTTGTACAATATGGTCATCTACTACGGTAAGATCACCGTTAAAGTCTGTGTAATAGAAAAAACCATTTCCAACACAAGCTCCATTCATGCTTCCACCTGCTGGAATTCCATAGGGATTCGGGCAGGGATATGAAGCTAAAACACTGTGAGGGGTTGCCACTTCAATTTGATAAATACAATCAGCGCCTTCATTTTCTGATACATGCCAGATGAAGTCGCCATCAGGATCCCAATCAATTTCCATGGGAGAGCCATTGGGAGCTGCCCATTGTTCAATGATATCACCCGGATCATCTGGAAAACTGGGTGTATATCCATTAATTTGCATCCACTCTGTGAACGATGCGACATTATTGTTGTTTGTTGCAAAAGCACTAACTGTAAACAAAAAGACGGTTAAAAAAATCAACGTTTTTTTCATTTAATTTCTCCTTAATTTTTAATTAATTTTGTCATAATTTTTATTTTCGATAGTAAATATCATATTTCTTTATTTGCGATAGCAACGGTTTAACTTTTAATTTTGAAATTAACATCTTTTTTCTTCCTTACAATAATTCATAAATTACCTACTATCAAATAAATTACATAATAATAAATTTAATGTTGGCATTTGTTATTTTTTTCATTTTATTTGTCAAATGTTTTTCTGCATATTTTCCATTAACAGTAATACAGCAATCGAATGATGTATGTAACTTCCACTTTATATTATATAATACAATTTATTTAACTTAATTTATGGCAAATTTGAAAATACAACTCGTATAACGATGGTGTTAAATTTCATAATCAGATTCAATATATTTATAGATTCCCGTTTCCGTCAAAAGCCTGACACGGTTTACGGGAATGACAAAAATGAAGACATTTTTATCCTGAAAATTCTGATTCTGACAAAAAAACGCCCCGCAGAAACCGGGGCGCTATATTCTTTGATAAAGTAACGAATTATTTCAAAAGAATCATTTTCTTGGTAGAGGTATATTCACCACTGTTGCCTTCTGAAATCATCTTGTAGAAATAGACACCACTTGCAACAGACTTATCTGTGTTATCCTTACCATCCCAGGTGATTACATAGTCGTCAGCAGCAAGAACCTTATTAACCAGAGTTTTTACTATTTCACCATTAATATTGTAAACTTCCAGAGTTACAAAACTGGGCTCACCAAGAGAGAAAGCGATATTGGTTACAGGATTGAATGGATTGGGATAATTGCTTTTCAGAGCCGTAGTTACGTTAACAATATTGCCAGCGCCAACTCCGGTATATGTGAATGGAAATTCTATAATTTCAGATTCACCTTCATCATATAAAGCAGAAACACCTGCTATATAATCCACACCATTTACCAGACCGAAAAACTGATATTCAAATATATCGATACCAACATTGGCAACAGGAGTTACCATATCATCAAGGTATACATTGTAGCTTAGAAGGTCACGAGAATTTACAATATGTGTATTTGGAACATGCACATAGTTTACATCTCTTTCTACACAAGTTTCTTTTTTTGCAATCACAGGTGTCACTGGCGTCATATCCGTTGGTAGGCCTACATATACATTATCTAGAGAAATTGCACTTCCATCGGCCAAGTTGTCAGCAACATTTTCTCTGAATCCAATGTATACATCTGTTCCTGCAGTAACGAAATCTGTAAGGTTGTACGAATAAGCTACCCAGTCAGTAGGACTTCCAACTGGGAAATCAATGATATCAACTACAGTATCAAATGCAGCAGGATCATTTTGAACAGTTGTAGATATCAGGATCTCTACATGATCAGCATACGAATCAAAATAGTAAATCATGTAGAAATCAAGCACATTATCAGCCTGGACGTTGATCTGAGGAGTAACTAACCATTGATCGTTGCTAGTTGCACCACCAGTTGTCCATGTACAGAATGCCTGCCATAAACCACCATCCGGGCAAGCTGTAGCCTCGCCGCCAGTCCATCCAGGAATTGGAGTTGTTCCGACCCCAAGAGGTTCCCAACCTGTTCCACCATCCGGATTAAGTTTAAGCCATCCATCAGGAGGGAAAGTGCCTTCGAAGTCTTCATAGAATTCGGTTGGACCTGCAGGTTCTTCCCAGGTGAGAAGAGCATAATTATCGATACATTCGACATTCACGTTTACAGGTGGATCCTGTGCATACAAGAAACCGGCAAGTACAAATACAGCTATTAGAAATAACACTAATTTTTTCATTTTATTTCTCCTTAATTTTTTAATTAATTTTATCGTAGTTTTATCTTTGATAGGAAATATCAAGTTTATTCATACTTATTTTACGATGGTAATGGTTTAATTTTTTTTTTGAAATTAAAAATTTAATTCTCATATTTTATATCCTTATTCTTACAAAATCTATAAACCCTATAAATATAAAACATCTCTAATAATTTGGTGTTTTTTTTGTCAAATTCTTTTTTGATATTATTTTTCGGGTAAAAAATAAATCTCAATAATATGTTTCGAAAAGGTATAGTATGATCGTAGGTATTAATGGGTTCCAGAATCGTTCGTGAATGATAGAATAAGATGTTTTTTATCCCGTGTTAGACTTGACACAAGTCTGAAAGATCTTGTGTCAAGTTGACTATTAAAAAATCCCCTTGTTCCCACAATGTCATGCGGCATCGCGTGGAAGCCCTCCCTATCAATGCGTAATCCCTAAACACACGGCATGAAGACTGGTTTTCCCTTGTTCCCAAAGCTTTAGGACGTTAAATGCGAAGCATATTTAACTGTTCCCCCTTTGGGAATAACATATTCTGCAAAACCCCTGTTTTGCGAAATGCAAAAAACTTCATAACCAGACTCAATATAGTTATGGATTCCCGTTTCCACGGGAATGACAAAAATGAAGGTATTTTTTATCCTGTAAATCCTGATTCTGACAAAAAAAACGCCCGGCTTCCACCGGGCGTTATCACTCCAACCATTACGAAGGTCTGTGACCATTCGTAAGGTTTTGATGCTTATTCCATCAGTATCATTTTCTTGGTTGCTCCAGCAAGAAAATGTTGTCCCGATTACATCGGAACTAAATGACAAAAAAAACGCCCGGCTTTCACCGGGCGTTATCACTCCAACCATTACGAAGGTCTGCGACCATTCGTAAGGTTTTGATGCTTATTTCATCAGTATCATTTTCTTGGTTGCAGTATATTTTTCAGCTTTCATTTTGTAGAAGTAGATACCTGAGGAAACCTGCTTTCTACCATCATCTGTACCATCCCAGGTTGCTGTGTAGTTGTTAGCATCACGTTGTTCATCTACCAGAGTTCTTACAAGCTGTCCTCTGATGTTGTAGATCGTTATCTGAACATGAGATTGCTTATTGAGAGAGAACGCAATCTGAGTATCGGGATTGAACGGATTCGGGAAGTTACCACGCAGTTCCGTTATAAGAGGAATAATATCCCCGGCATCATCTGGTTGATATATAAATTCATATTCCATGACAATAGATTCACCATCATCGTAAACTGCAGAAACACCGGCAATATAAGCTTGACCTACATTCAGGTCTTCATATTGCCATTCAGTAGCTGTGGTAGTTCCCTCAAGAGTGCCATCCAGGAAGACGTTGTAACCCAGGAGATTAGGTCCGGGAGGAGCATCCCAGATAAATAAGCCTGTAGCTTCATTAACGTAGAGGTTGCTGGGTGGAATAAAACCGGTAACGGTTAGAGTTACAGGGATCACATAATCATCGCCACGAGTAGCAACGTAGTTTGAGTTATTATGAATCAACATATCGGCTGTGAGTACATCGCCTATAAGAAGCTCTGTAGCATCGAAAGTAATATCAACCACAATAGTTCCACCATTGCCAGAAACTATTCCGGAAGCATTATTAGTTGCCATTACCCAGCTTACAGCATCTCCTAGCTCAACTCCCCAGATGTTAACATTCTGAGATGTTCCGCATATTGTCCATTTACCTGGTACAAATGCATCACTAATGCACATACCACCTGCTATTCCTGTTCCAACTGCACATATAGAACCAATGTCAAAATTCACACCTGTCTCAAGTCCTGTGGCTATATCGAATTGAACAAGCTGATTTAGTGTAGGTCCATCCTGACAATAACCCCAAAGGAATGGTCCACCGGGAAGTACATTTTCCCAGGCAAAGCCATAATAACTTTGGAATACTCCGCAGGGGAAACTATTCAAAGTTGCACCACTACGGTCGAAAAGAGTA
>JAUXIJ010000099.1 GCA_030621085.1 Candidatus Cloacimonadota bacterium
CTTCCCGGGTTTCATCTAATTGTGAATATAGTGCATCCAGAGTTCCTACAACTGCTTCTTTGGCGAAAATTCCTGTGAACAACCCAACTGTTGCAGGCCAATTATTGCTTGAAATTCCCATAGGTTTAAAGATCGGAGTAATGCTTTTTCCGATACTGCTGAGTATAGAATTTTCTGAATCTTCATTACCAAAGCTGCCATTTGTTCCAATAGAATTCAGGAAACTGAGAACGATAACCACGATGATGATCACTTTTCCAGCTCTTAGAAGAAATGTTTTTAATCTCTGCCAGGTATGAAGCATAATTCCATTAATTGTAGGAATATGATAGGGTGGAAGTTCCATCACAAAAGTCGATGTTTCTCCCTTGAGAATGGTTTTCTTGAATATTAAACCGGAAATAATAGCTAAAATAATTCCTATGGAATATATTGTAAATACAATAAATCCGCCACTTCTCGGGAAAAATACGCTGGCAAAAAGAATATAAACAGGTAGTCTGGCTCCGCACGACATAAATGGATTTATAAGAATTGTAAGGATCCTATCGCGGTTATTTTCTAGCGTTCTGGTTGCCATAATTGCCGGAACATTACAACCGAAGCCAACCAGCATCGGGATGAATGCTTTTCCGGGAAGTCCGATAAAGCGCATAAATCTATCCATCACAAAAGCAGCACGGCTCATATAACCGGAATCTTCCAAAATGGAAAGCGAAAGAAACATAAAGAAAATGGGAGGAATGAAAGTGGCAACTGTTTGAATACCGCCACCGATACCTGCAGAGAAAAGAGTCACAAGCCAGTTTGGTAAGTTAAACGAACTCAGAAGATTTCCCAGTCCATCGACGAAGATGGTTCCCATAAAGATATCGAAGAAGTCTATGAATGGTGCTCCCACATTTATCGTGAGCATAAACATAAGATACATAACACCGAAGAAAATGGGAATTCCAAGAAAGCGACTCAAAACGATTTTATCGATATTATCGGATACGGTTTTCCTGACCTGATCATGACGATGAACAACATCACGGGACAACCCATGAATAAAGCCATAACGTCCATCTGCAACAATTATATCAATTTCATCACCTACATGTTTTTCAATTTTTGTACTTTCAAAGGAAATTAATCCTTCTAATTCATTATTTGTTATTTGAATTGCAAGTTCATCAGATTCAAGAAGTTTTACTGATAGCCAGCGAGAATCAACATTACTTTTTTCAGCAAAGGGAGCGGCTTTTTCTACAATTCGTGTAAGTGCTTCTTCAATAACAGAATCGTATAAAACCTGAGTTCGGGAGATCTCATGTTTCTCTGCAGCAGTATTTATAGTGTCCTTAAGTTCTTCCAGACCTTGCTTTTTGCTTGCCACCATTGGAATTACAGGACATCTCAGGTGAGTTTCAAGATGCTCGACTTCGATATGTATTTTTCGCTGCCGGGCAATATCCATCATATTCAGAGCGACCACAACCGGGATTTTCATTTCCAGAAGTTGAGTGGTGAGGTAGAGGTTCCTTTCCAGATTGGTTCCATCAACAATATTAACGACCAGGTCTGGTTTCTCCATTAAAATGTATTCACGAGCAATCTTTTCATCTAAAGAATAGGCAGAAAAAGAATAGATTCCCGGAAGATCGATGACTTCAATTTTATAATCTTTATGTTTATATTCTCCCTCGATTCGTTCTACGGTTACACCTGGCCAGTTTCCCACTCTTTGTGTTGAACCGGTGAGAGCATTGAAAAGGGTGGTTTTTCCGCAGTTTGGATTTCCAGCGAGAGCAATTGTTATCTTTTTCATCTTAAATTTCCTCCACTTCCAAAGCATCTGCTTCTGCTTTTCTCAGGGTTAGATTAAATCCTTTTAGTTTAATTTCTATCGGATCGCCAAGTGGCGCCTTTCTTGTAATTGAAAATTCTGTTCCCCTGATCAAACCCATTCTCAGAAGCTTTTCCCGGTAGTATCTATCTTTTGTGGTATAACCAATTACTTTAACATTTGAACCGACTTCAAAGTCTTTTAGTTTCATAACAACTCCTTTTGTAATTGAATTTGACAATCATTCTCACTTTGTTCTTAAAATTTTTTCTTTATTATTTATTTCTGCATTTTTCACAAAGACCTTTTGCTCCAATGTTAAATTCTCTTATTTTAAAATCGTGTTTCTTTGCTAATTTATTTAGAATGCTCTCTGTCTCCTTGCTTTCTACTTCGATAATTTTTCCGCATTTTTCACAGATAAGATGAAGATGTCTGCCATGTCCGTAAATGTGCTCATAATGGTCTTTTGCCAGACATCGCAGCGATTGTTTTATCAGACCTGATTCAATAAGAAGTGGTATTGTTCGATATATTGTTGCCCTGGAAACATCTTTGTGTTTTTTTCGGATCTGGTCATAAAGCCCATCAACGTTGAAGTGTTCATGGGTTGCAAAAACAGTATCCAGAATGATCTTTCGTGGCTTGGTCAGCTTCAATCCTTTGGAGAGCAGGAATTTTTTAAAAACCAGATTTTCGTTTCCCATACCACCTCTAATTTTTTACAAAACAAAAGAAAAATAGTCGAATGTATCTGTCAAGATAAAAATTGAGAATGAGATTTATTCTCAGAATGAATAGCAAGGAAAATCCTTCCCCAATTTTCTTTATTAATTGCCTAAGGTAAATGATCGATCACTTCATTTTCAAAGGTAAAATATCTTCCCATGAGATTCGCAGTCAGACAGGCATGAACGGGTAAAATGCCAATTATATCTCCAATTCTAAATTTATCGAAATGTTCATCAGTTGTTTTAATTATTCCATGCTCTTGTGAAATGGAAGAAACATACATTCCTTCCAGGGTAGATGACCAGCTCTTGTTTCCAAGTTCTACTATTAATCCAAAAAACCTCTCTCCTTCTTCATTTAAAATATATTCCTTGGATAAATGTACAACTCCACCATACACAATAATCTCATTTCGTTCTTTATATTTTGCTACGATTGGACAGGCAACACAAAGAGCGATTTGATCGATATTGCAGGAACCAAACTGGTTTTGCATCAGATCAAAAAAAACAAAATTCCCAGGACGGATTTCATCAACCCCCTCAAAATTATCCATTAAAGAACAACTTGGAGTATCACCAATAGAAATAACCAGATTGGGAAAGATTTTGAAATAATGTAATTTAAGTTTCTGCATTTTATGTAAGCAATCATTATGAATTGCTGTGATTTTATCTATAGAACCCGCTGTATAAGTATGACCAGAATGTGTTAAAAAACCTTTGAATTCAATAAGATCAAAATTTAATATACCTTTCAGGATTTCATCAAGCATATCTATGTTTTCCGGGAGGATACCTGTTCGGTGGTAACCTGTATCAATCTTTATAAATATTCCAACTTTGTGTTTTAAGTGCTCTTTAAGAAAGTTAATTGACTCGACTGAAAGAATCAGGAGATTTAATTCAATTCTGGAAGCGAGTTTATTTATTTCATCAATTTCCAGCTTATTAAATGGGAAAGCGATCGTAATGTCTTTCCAGCCATGTAAAGCAAAATATTCTGCCATTGAAACGGAAGCTACAGTGATCGAGTTTATTCCAAAATCTCTGAACCATTTCCCAATTTCTATAGACTGGTGTGTTTTGAAATGAGGGCGTAGTAACAGATTATACTTCTTGGCTTTATCAGCCATCATTTCAATATTCTTCAGGCATTTTGCTTTATCCAGTAAAAGAGTGGGTTTAGTGATTTTCATATTTTATTCAGATCAATATCGAAACCTGTATTTTTTAATTCTTTTGCCAGAGTTAATTTCCAATCATCCGTTTCATCCATTTTAATATATTCATATCCATGATAGTCTGCAGGGAGTTCAATATCTTCTTGGTGTAGGGTACTCACGTTCTTCCTGCCAAATTTTCCCACAAGAAAGCCAATCTCTAATATAACATTTTGGCTTGGTCTGAATTGCAGTTCCTCAGAATAAACACCACCCACATTATCAGGCGTAAGAAGAGCAATGGCATATTTAATATCCGACCGTTCCTGAATTTCGTCGATAAGAGTTTTACCAGCAGCAGCAAGCTCTTTTAATATGATGGGTTCCAACCCAAGAGATTTAATAAACTCTATTACTTCTACTTTGATTTCACAATCGGAACCGTGAATAAAAAAGATCTTATTCTTTGCGGATTCTTTAGTTTCTTCGGTTTTGGATTCCAGAACGCCCAGGCTCATTTTAATGGAATTTAGTTTATTTATTTTTTCTTTGATATCCTTATGGAGTTTAGCTATTTTTTCATCTAATTTCAAATCGGAAATAAAGATACGCCCGATAGCCCATCCTGAAATAGAATAATCTTTTGCTATTGTATTTTTTTTAAACATATTTTTCAGGATTTCATAGTTTTCGCCATTCCAATGATTGAATTTTTTTTCTGAGTTCTTCCACTGGTTGATGTTTGAAATATGAGTTTCTAATATCCCGGATCCCTCGTTAATACTTTCATTTAGTAATTTTTCTGCTTCTTTCAGGGGGATTCTTAGAACCTGTAATTTATCGGTTTTTGTATTCTTTTTAGTCATATTTTCTCCTTTCTCAAAGCAGAGCTTTGAGTTACTCCACCTCTATCCTGATTCCTTCCGAATGAGAAGTAAATTCCGGTGCATACATACATTGGATCGAGGTTATTCCGTTCGAGAAATCTCCCAGGTGAGTTACACGCAGCGGATACTCAAAGACATAAGTTCCTTTGGGAAGATAGTCGAAGAAGAAGTTGGTGGCGGCATCACGGGTACTTTCGTAATAGCCCAGACCGTCCTGCCATTTGTAGCGGGAGATCACATTTTCCGGCTCCAGGCTGGAAGCTCGCATATCCTTCATGTGAACGTATTCCATATTTCTATCTACCCGCAGTTCGATGCGGACAATAATCCTATCACCGATATTAAGCTTTGTTTTTACTGTAACCGGTTCGATAACTTTTCCGGCATCGGAGAATTTTTCACGGAATAGCTGCTTTTTAAGTTTCAACGGAGTTTCATGCGGTGTTATTTTATCCAGGTCTTCAAAATATTGCCAGTAAAGCGCACCCCAGGCAACCACGTCATTTTTATTCGTGACTTTCACGTTTCCCATATTCGGTTTTATATCGCCAGCCGACCACGAAGTTTTAAAATATCCTGTTCCGGCTTCGATCTTCACATTATCCATTTTGGAAGGATCGATGAGTTTATCTCCCAGTGTGATCTCTGCAAGTTTGTCATTTTCCAGGAAGTCCAATCCTTTTAGAAGCAGTGCATAACAGGCTTCCACGGTCGCTTTAGTTGTTTTCCAATCCTGGGTTTGTTTTTGTTTGAGCAGCCACACCTTCATGTTTTCTACAGATTCTTTATCCTGACCAGCTTCATCAAAAGCTTCGATGAGCAAAGCCTGAGTTTCGATGGGAGCCTGATACCAGTAATATCCTGCATAATTATCTTTCCAGTACATTCCCATTTCTTCCGAATAAAGCGAAAATTCCTTGAGCGATGCAATTATGTTTTTTGGAGTTTCCTTATCATCGTATCTGTATAATGCCAGCGCTATCATTCCCTGCATATATTTGCTTTTGTTCAACCAGTATTTTTTTGCCTGTCCTTTGAAATATTTGAATGCCTTTTCATTTCTGTCATTTATGGGAATATCTTTGAAATAACTTCTGGAATACAGGTATTGGATCTGAATACTGGAAATATGGTCGTCATCCATATTGCTGGCATGTTTCAGCAACCACTTGTAATCTTCCCTTATCCTTTCATCAAGGTATGAAACTGCTTTTATCAGCATATTCCACACCTTATTCTCCTGTCGTACAGTTCTGATATTCAGGTGGTCCAGATGTCCGAACCCAGTAACAATATGCTGTGTAATGTACCTGCTGTCCGGCATTCCTTTGAACCAGCTCCAGCCGCCGTTTGAAACCTGTGCTTCCTGAAGTTTCCTGATGGCACTATCCAGTTCGTTCGCCATCCTGTTCAGGTCGAAAAGCACACCTACTCGTTTCTTGCGTTCGGTTTCATTTTGTGCATCCAACACCCAGGGAGTTTCTTCCAAAAGAAGAGCTTTTAATTCCTGGTTCTTTTCCAGGTTGGAAAGCAAAGCTTTTGAGTCCGGAGTATTTTTCCAGCTATCGAAAACACGTTTTATCTTCGGACTGGAATTGGCAATATGCGATGCGATGCTGTTTGCGTAGAAGCGGCTGAAGATCTGTTCCGAGCATTCATAAGGATATTCCATAATGTAGGGAAGTGCCTGAATGGCATACCAGGCGGGATTGGAAGTAAATTCCAAAGTCAATTTATGATTACGCAAAGTTTTAGATTTCCCTGAATCCAGGAGTTTATTAAATTTAAAGGTTTTAGATTGATTTCCTCTAACCGGCAAAGGTAGCGATTCTGTAACCAGCATTCTGTTCGTTAAAATAGGAAGAGCTTTTTCTTCTCCATCACTGAAATTTCCTGCTTTTGCTACGACTCTATAGGTAACAGCTTGAACTCCTTCAGGAATTGAAATATCCCAGCTAACCAATGTGCTTTGTTCTGCTTTTACTTTGAATGATCTTTTTGTTTTTTTATTTTTGAATTTTGCATCTACAGGCTGCATTGTGATGGCATTAAAAAGTTTTAGTTCGGCAACTCCTTCCAGATCATTTTCCACAAGGTTGGATATTTTTGCAGTGAAAGTTATTTCATCGCCTTCCCGCAGGAATCGCGGAGCATTGGGAACTACCATCAATTGTTTCTGGGTAACAAGTTCATTTTGGATAGTACCGGTTTTCAGGTCTTTTGTGTGAGCCAGCCCCATCATTTTCCATTTCGTTAAAGCTTCCGGAATAGTGAAGGAGATTATCACATCACCTTCTTCGTTGGTTTTAAGTTGAGGATAGAAGAAAGCAGTTTCATTGAAATTGGTTCGAG
>JAUXIJ010000170.1 GCA_030621085.1 Candidatus Cloacimonadota bacterium
CCTGAGTTTAATCATTTTGGTTTCAAATAATGCTTTCTCCAATTTATTAGAACAAAAATTGGATGGATCTACTTTAGAAGTATTACTGAAAAAAGGTGAATTAATTCTTATTGAGGAAGAAGATGGAAAACTTAAATATATATACTATGCTATAATAATTGATGCCCCTTTGGACAAAGTATGGCAGGTAATCACTGATTTCGAGAGTTACCCTAACTTTGTACCAGGATGCAAAATCTGCAAAATTATAAAGAAACACGGCAATGATACTACAGTTGCGTCTGCTGTAGAATTCAAATTTATGGTTATTAGCACTACAGTTGTATATAATACAAAATATATTTTAAAGAAACCTGAACTTATCATCTTCGATACTGAGAAAAATAAGGAGACGGGTAGTTTTAAACTAATTCCAATTGATGAAGGGGAACGGGTTGTGCTTTTTCGTACTAAGGAAACCAGAGATTTAAAAAAATTTGGCTGGGTTGCTAAATTGTTGATTAGTCAGAAACCGGAGATGGAGGTTCCCTTACAGGTATCTCCTATTCGGATTAATATTAAAGCAATAAAAGATCAAGCAGAATCTTCTAATAAATGATATTGTAGTGTAGCTGAATTGTATAAGCATATAATAGGAAAAAGATTTTGTCAATAAGTGAAAAATAAATTTGATTGAGTTAATTAAATGCTGGTGAAACTTACAAAATTTACTATCAGGGGAATAGTTGGAACTATTATTGACACCATTGTTTTACTTGCGCTTTCTACATATCTTTTTCATTCTTACTTCACTATATATATATTAGCGCCACTGATATCATTTGAGGTTTCAATTCTAATTGCTTACATAATATGTTACTTCTGGATATGGAATCACAGAGTTCATAATAACAAATGGGATTTTTTTCGCCGTATCCCTGTATATAATGCGACGGTATGGATATCCTTTGTCGTCAAAATGATATTGCTGATTAGTATAGAACGAATTTTTCACTTTCACGTTGTTATCTGTAATTTATTAGCGCTATCAGTATCGGGTATTATTAATTATTTTATCAGCGAGAAAATTGTTTTTAAAGAAAAACCAATGTCGGAAATGATAAAGAATGAATGGGAACTGTAAAAAAAGAAGCGGCAAACAGTTGTGATCTGAAAAGATTAACAAAATTTCCCTATATACTTTATATAAGGTAGAGATGACTCATAAAATTAAATTCATTTTAAATCCAGTAGCCGGCGGGTGCAGAAATGGGGATAGAATGAAACGAGCTCTTGAAAGAGTTTTAGATAAGTTTCCGTGTGAGTATGACATTCAACAGACTTTTGGTTGTGGGGATGCTCTGCGGATAGCCCATGAAGCGGTACAGGATGGCTTCGATATGGTGGCAGCCGTTGGCGGCGACGGCACCGTCAATGAAGTGGCTTCAGCAGTGGTTAATTCAAATGTATGTTTGGGGATTATTCCCATAGGCTCAGGAAATGGTCTGGCAAGGGGATTGGGAATTCCCCTCAATCTCAAGAAAGCCTGTCAAATATTATGTGAAGGTAAATTCAGGAGAATAGATGTAGGAAAGATTCAGGACCGATATTTTTTCGCAACCTCCGGAGTTGGGTTTGGCGCTATATTGACAAAACGGATTAATGCAAGGTCTCGAAGAGGGGTGCCGTCTCATTTTTATATTGGCATTCAAGA
>JAUXIJ010000081.1 GCA_030621085.1 Candidatus Cloacimonadota bacterium
TTCTATTCTCTCTCACTCACCTGCACTTCTATTATAATTAACTTATAATGATCTACAAAAAAAATACCTCTCTTTATAAAAAGGTTTGGCAAAACTGAAATGCACCCTTTTTGTGTCAAACAAATTATTGCAAACAAATACTTTTCATAATATTATAAAGGACAATATTATACACTAACATAATAATATAATAGTTATTTAACTATCAGCAAAAAAATCATAGTTTTTTAAGTCCAGATAAATACGGCACAAGCACATCAGGTACAGTTACAGAGCCATCTTCGTTCTGATATGTCTCAATTAAAGCAATAAATGTTCTTGGAGTAGCTAAACCGGATCCATTCAGTGTATGAACAAATCTTACTTTATCATCGATATCACGATATCTTATGGAAGCTCTGCGAGCTTGAAAATCTTCAAAATTACTTACAGAAGAAATCTCAAGATATTTTCCAGCACCCGGAGCCCATACTTCAAGATCATAAGTTATAGCAGAAGCAAAACTGAGATCACCTGTAGCAAGGGTCATCGCGCGATAATGCAAGCCAAGTGCCTGCAGGATATCCTCCGCATCTTTTAGCATTTCTTCAAGAACCTGATAAGAACTTTCGGGTTGAACAAAACGTACTATCTCAACTTTATTGAATTGATGGATCCTCTGCAAACCTTTTGTATCTTTTCCATAAGAACCTGCTTCCCGTCTGAAACACGGACTATAAGAAACAAACTTTTGCGGTAGCATTTTTACAGGTAATATCTCACCCGCAAAAAGGTTAGTAACCGATACTTCGGCTGTGGGAACAAGGAAGAGATCATCCTGCTCGATACGATACATATCATCTTCCAACTTAGGCAGTTGCCCAGTACCGATCATTGTCTTCCTGTTTACTAAAACGGGAAGAGAAACCTCGGTATAACCATGTTTCCAGATATGAAAATCCAGCATGAAATTAATCAGGGCACGTTCTAATAGAGCTCCTTTATTTTTGTATCCAACAAAACCCGTTCCCGTTAGTTTAGACGCTCTTTTTAATTCCAATAGATCATTCTTTTCAGATAGAACAAGATGGTCTTTTGGCTTGAATGTAAAAGTTTTCTTTGAACCCCATTCTTTTATGAATTTATTTTCAGATTCACCACCTATGGGAACTTCCTTATGGGAAATGTTGGGAATACATAGTAATTCATTTTCAAATTTAACAGATACTTCGGAAAGTTCAGTGGAAAGAGCTTTTACCTTTTTGGAGATATTTTGCATCTCTTTTATGAGTTCAGTAGCATTTATATTTTGTTTCTTTAATTCGGGTATCTGCTTGGAAACTCTGTTCTGTTCTGCCCGCAATGTATCATAATCAAATTGAAGTTTCTGTTTTTTCTTATCCAATTCAAGAATCATTTTCAGATCGCATTTTTCATTTTTATTTTTAATTGCTCTCTGCACAATATCTACATTTTCTCTGATAAATTTAATATCCAGCATTTTTCCTTTTCCTTATTATAATTTAAAAAACCCACGTCATAAGCCGTGGGTTTTTTGTAAATTAATATTTTTTAAGACTATAACTCTACGGCTGTATTGATCATTGCTTTGAACTTTTTAATATCCAGCGAAGCTCCACCAATTAAACCTCCATCGATGTCGGGTTGATGCAAGAGTTCCCCGATATTCTCGGGTTTCATACTTCCACCATACAATATAGAAATTCTATCTGATATTTCCGAAGAAAAATTCTCTGAAATCCATTTTCTTATTAAAGAATGGATCTCTTGTGCTTGCTGTGGAGTGGCTGTTCTTCCTGTACCAATTGCCCACACCGGTTCATAAGCGATAACCAGATCGTCATTGATTTTAATTTTCTTCAAAGCACCTTTTAGCTGAGAAATGATCACCTGCTCTGTAATTCCTTTTTCTCTTTCTTCCAATGTTTCACCGATGCAGAGAATAGGCACAACTTCGAATTCCTGAAGTTTTCTCAATTTGGAATTTATCTGATCATCGGTTTCGTGATAATATTTCCTTCTCTCAGAATGACCAATTATACAGTAATCTATCTCCATGGAATTGAGCATGGACGCAGATATTTCTCCCGTAAATGCACCGAAATCATTTTCGTTTACGTTCTGAGCTCCGATAAATACTTGATTCTCACAGGCAAAATCCGAAGCCATTTCCAGGTAAGGAGAGGGGGAACATACAACTACTTCCACTTTACCCAATTTCTTTTCGTTAAGAAAATCGGTTAATTCAACCATGAAATCCTCTGCCTCGGAAAATGTTTTATTCATTTTCCAGTTACCTGCAATAATAATCTTTCTCATTTTTTTCCTGATTTATTCAGACTCTATACTTTCAATCCATCCCTTGGCAGATTTGTCGTATTTTCCACCTAGAAGTTTTTGGAAATCGGCTTTAGCTCCTGGTTTATCCTCTTCGTTCACCTTTATCATAGCTCTGTAATATATTGCATCTGCATCACTTGATTTCTTACCAAGATGCTGATTGATTTTCTCTTTTGCCATTGCAAAATTATCATTATCATAATAACTAATAATAAGTTTCAGATTAATATCTTTGTCATATTTCAAAGCCAGGGATTTTTCATAATGAACATTTGCTTTTGAATACGAACCAATATTTTCATAAAGAGAGCCCATATTCTTATATGTTTGAGCAAGAACGTTTTCTTTAGGATTAGTTAGTATAAAGTCCTCGTACGCTTTGATAGCTTCTGCATTTTTTCCAAGTTTAATATAGAGGTTGGCAATGTTTTTAATAACCTTCGAATCTTTTTTCAATTCATAGGCTTTATTATACCATTTCACTGCATTCTGATAATCTTCAATAGCAGAATAATAACCAGCGATCTTCTTTTCCACTTTAAAACTACGTTTCTTATTATTGTATTTCTGCAGAACTATGATAGCTTCATCTACCCTGCCTAAATATTTCTTAAGAATAATGGCTTTATTATTCATTAATTTGTAATTGTCGGGATCAAGTTTTAGTCTTTCATCAAGAATGCGAATGGCGTTTTCAAAATCCTTACCTTGAAAATATCCCTGGAATGTATTTTCAAGCCATTTAGATATCTTTTCATTATCAAGTGGAATACCTTCTTTTTTAACAGCTTCTTTTAGTTTAGCAATAGCTGTTTCAAACTTACTGGCTGCTTCTAAGTATTTTCCTTCGTTAAAAAGGGTTTCACCTTCCACACCTTTTTCATTAGCAATTCTTTCCAGCGATTTTTCTGCCCAGAGAATGCTAGCGAAAGCAGTCATTATTATAAGCAAGATCACAAAAATCTTTTTATGCATTGTTATCCTCCATTATTTTTTCGGACATTTTTTAAATATTTTCTCTCGTGTCAATAATTCTATTTACGTACTAATAAAAAACTTCCAATCATCAACCTCTTGGATGATATAGTTTGTGTTCTTTCACTATAAATTTAGTATCGATGTTCGTATAGATCTGGGTTGTATTGATACTTGCGTGCCCCAGCAGCATTTGCACCGCCCTTAGATTAGCTCCGGCTTCCAGAAGATGTGTGGCAAAAGAGTGGCGGAAAGTGTGAGGTGAAACATGCTTCT
This sequence comes from Candidatus Cloacimonadota bacterium, assembly GCA_030621085.1. Taxonomy (GTDB): domain Bacteria; phylum Cloacimonadota; class Cloacimonadia; order Cloacimonadales; family TCS61; genus JACNIV01. Next base: position 3,592 of record JAUXIJ010000081.1, read on the forward strand.
GAATTCCCATTGTAGTTGTCAGGTTATCGATGATCTTCCATACTCCCATTCTGCTGAGTTTGTTCCCGAATCTATTCAGAAAGAAAATATCGGTATCCTTCTCTTTTTTCAGGATATTTCTGGCATTTTTTTTATATTCTGTAACGAAATCCAGAGATTGACTGGCAATTGGAATCATTCTTTGATTTCCGCCTTTCCCCATAACCCGAATTAAACTTTCATCCCAGAAAATATCATGAATTGTAAGATTAATGGTCTCAGATATTCGAAGTCCACAAGCATACATTAGCTCCAACATCGCTTTATTCCGCATACCGATGGCATCCTCAGTTTTAATTCCATCCAGAAGACGAAGCATTTCCCGAACCGAAAGAACATCAGGAAGCTTTTGCGTATATTTGATCTTTGGAATATCATCAATATTTACAGATATTTCGATCTCCTCTTCTTTCAAGAATTTAAAATAGGAACGGATGGAACTTCGCTTACGGGCAGCGCTGGAATTTGAAATTCCCAATTCCTGCAGATTGACAAAATAATTGGTAATATCGGAAGAACGGAACGCTTCGGAATCTTTTTGCAAATACAGAAGAAGATCGCGTACATCCCGAACATAGCTTTCCACGCTATTTATGGACAATCCTTTTTCCACTTTCAGGTGATATTGGAAACTATTCAAATGTGCCATGTTATGGGGAGAAAGTTTATTTTTCATCTTCCTCTACTTCAATTTTTGGTTCTTTTTTCAGCTTTACTTCTTTCTCGGGATCCAATCCGGTTGCCTTCCTGAATTTTATACTTTCTTTTCGTTTACTAATGTAATAGTAAAGAATTAATATAAAAGGTAAAACTATATACCAGAAGCGAATTGCAAAGGACATGATAAACCCGAAGAATCTGAAGATCACTATCAAAAATAGGAAAAGGATTAAGAATCGTAAATATACTCTCATTAATTCTCCAACAGTCTTCTGAATTCCGGTGAAAAAATAGACTGCGGATTAGCTTTCAGGAATTCAAGGCTTATACTATTTTTCAACTGTTCATTCTCAGCAATTTGTACCCTTTTCAGTACAACATATTCCTTCAATATCTCGTCATGAAATTCAGCATTAAAAATAGTTTCAGCCGTGGTTATATCATTTATATCTATTGCCCATTCACCCGCCAGGAATAGTATTTTTTCATTTTCAGAACCGGCATGAATAGCTATAAGTTTATCAATTGCCTTCTTATCTTTATGCAGCATTTTAAGCCGGTAAGCACCAAGAAATCCGATCCAGTCATCAGCGAAGGCAGTTTTAAGATTCGCAAGAAAAAGGGCATCATTCGTACCGGAATTTTCCGGCATATTGATCATCAGCTCAGCCAACAGACTGTCAGCAGCAGGATCCTGTTCCATCAAAGCTAATTGGAAGGAATAGAAATAACCAAGTTTAAAAACATCTGAACCAGTATCCTCGCGATGCAAAACCTTACTTAGTATTTTTTTTGCTTCTGAGTAATTTTCGGTCATAATATGATAATAGATTATCTGGAAATCAAGTTCGTGCTTTTCCTTCTGATTATACGCATAATACTTAGCCTCTTCCAGGTACTTCAGGATTTCATTCTCAGGTGCATCCTGTATGAGAGATACCTCTGCCAGTAATTCTCTGCATTGGCGATTCGCTCTGGTTTTGTACCGATATTGCCCTTTCCCGATCTCTTTATCATTATATAATTGATTCAATATCTCTTTTGCTTCACCAAGTTTTTCCTGAAAGATAAAGATCTTTGCCATCTTTATTTTTGCGTCTGCCACTAAATTAGGTTCATAAACCTTTTGCAGGTAGGAATTGTAAGCAATCACAGCAATATCATTATTACCAAGTTTTAATTGCTGATCTGCAAATTTCTTAAGTTTATCAGGTGAAAGTTGCTCATATTCACGCAAAGCTTTATCATATTCACCCAATTCCACCAGACATAACGCATAAATTTCCAATGCATTCTGGTGGGAATATTTTGTAGCTGCTCTTTCGATATTTTTGATAATTGCCGGGTTTTCCTGCAAAATCATTTTCAATTTGCTGAGTATATAATGAGAATAGCTTTTCTGGTGTTCTAATAATTTGAAATACTCGACCACAGCTTTCTCATCATCTTTCAGATTCTGATAATTCATAGCCATTTCCATAATGTAAAGATTCTCATCCTTAGCTATTTTGCGGGCATCCTGCAGGAATTCGATAGCATATTCGTACTGACGGTATTGTGAAAATAACTGAGCAATGGTCTTGTAATTATTGATATTCCCGGGATATTTATCCAGGAAGGAACGGCATAACTTTTTTGCTTCCTTCAACTCACCCTTAATAATGTGAAGCGATGCTCCCAGCCTGAAATAAGCCGATCCTATTAAGTATTGACCTTTATCTTCAAATAGTTTTTCTGCTTGTGTTATCTTCGATATCCTTATAAGATCAAAAATCAATTTTTCGATAACAACTCCATCCTGCGGATGATCTTCCAGCAGATTTTCATAAATAGTGATAGCTCTTTCGTATTGCCTCTGGTTATCATACCTGCCTGCCTGTTTCAGCATTATTTCTTTTTCACTGAAGGCAGACAGGCTGTAACTAACCAGTAAAACTAACGCAACAAGAACTGCAATTTTGATATTATTCATCACTCTTTAGAGCCTGTTCTGCCCAACTTTCCCTGCGATGACCTTCTTTCAAAGAAATTCGTAAAAAATAGATGGCACCACCAACTAACGCCAGAAAGATATAAAGTGCGATGAGAGGTGTAACATAAATTGCCAACGATTGAACAAAATTACTTAATATTATCACAGTTATCAAAATTATTCCACCGATCAAAATAGCTCCGAAGTATCTATGTAAACGTTTATATCCCACATCGGAGACAAATGATTTCGAAGGGTGAAAGGTTTCTGCTGCTTTTTCTTCGCCACGGCGTTTAGCAGTTGCGGCAATAATAGCTACTATCGGAACAATTATTACAACTAACCAACCACCAAATAACAAGGCTTTTGATGGATAACCTTCATATCCTTTGGTTATCAGCTTTACTGCATCCGTTAAGATGAGTGCAAATACTGCGATAGGTACAAAGAATTTTAACATATAATTCCACCATTTTCCCACTTTAACTTCTGAATAATCATTTGCATACTTTCTGAGATCATCCAATTTAAAGAACCAGGCAAGAACTATACATTCCACCAGCACAACCATGGAAAGTCCAAAAACTTCCAACCATTTATCCACAACATCCAACCAGTAGAGTCCGGCACCGGTAGTGAATAAAAGTCCTATCACAAAAGCCGAGCTCGCTGTGATGAGATTTGCTTTCTTATGCGTCCAGCCGAATTTATCCCGCAAGGAAGAGGCAACTGCTTCCACAAGAGAGAAAGCGGAATCTACTGCCAGAGTTAATAACATCAGGAAGAAGAGAATCCCAAATATTTTTGCCATTGGTAGCATATTGATAATTGCCGGATATGTTACAAATGCTAATCCGGGGCCTCCTTTCAGGACATTTTGAACTGCTTGTCCTGTCATATTGGCATAATACCCCAAAGCTCCGAAAACTGCGAATCCACCAATGAATGCTGTAGCACCATCACTCAATGCAATGATGAGCGCACTATTTATGATATCAGCTTTTTTGGGTAGGAAACTGGCATAAGCTATCATAATTCCAAATCCTATTGAAAGTGAAAAAAATACCTGTCCGTAAGCTGCGACCCAGACACTTGGATCCAGAAGTTTTTCAAAATGCGGTTTCAAATAAAACGTTAAACCATCCATGGCACCGGGAAGTGTAACTCCTCGAATTACAAACACTATAAGCAGCAGCCAGGGTATAAAAACTGTAAAATAGACAACTTTGGATACTGTTTTTGCGCCTTTCCAGATAGCACCAACTATCAATATCCAGCTAAAAATAAGTGCTATAACAATGGGAAGACGAATTCCACCAAAATCAAAATGACCGCTGGTTAAACCTAAGAAATTGTTATAGAAAAAATCTCCGGTATCTTTTCCCCAGGCTTGAGTTGCGGAAAACACCGTGTAATTAAGACCCCATGCCATTACAACGGCATAGTAAGTAGTGATCATAAAACCAACAATTACAGCCCACCAGCCGATCCATTCAAATTTTTTCTTAACTTTTGAAAATGAAAGCGGTGCAGCTAACTTGAAATGATGTCCAAAACTTAATTCCAGTATCATGAGCGGAATTCCGGCAGAAAGCATTGCGATGAGATAGGCAATGAGAAATGCTCCTCCACCCGATTCATAACATTTAAACGGGAAACGCCAGATATTTCCCAAACCGATAGCAGAACCGATCGCCGCTAAAATAAAAGCCTGACGACTGCTCCAATTACCTCTTTGTCCCATAAGTTACTCCTTTAATTTTCACTAATAATTAAAAAACCCCTCTGAAAAACTATGTTTTTCTTTCTCCCCTTGCAAAGGGGAGCATGAACCTGTCCCCCTTAATAAGGGGGAACTAAAGGGGGTTTATTCTTGCTACTTCTAATTACTCTCAACATACTTTCAAATCATCTTCTCGTTTGCCTTCTCAAGGAAATTATAAATTGATAAATGATAAATATCGATATTATTCTAAAAAGAATCCACCAAATCAATTGTGGTTCATTATCTATTAATCCAGATGTATTAAAAGGATTAATGAACTTGAATAATTTTGTTAATGACTCACTTGTTACATTCATAAAATAATTTAATCCACTCGTAACAAATAATAAATTCAAATTCCTTTTGAAATCTTTCGATTTCTTGAAATCAAGACCAAACAAAATAATACTCAGGAATAATAACATTGTCGAAATAAATCCTTGAAATAAAAAAATACTGCTATTAAAATAATATATAAAGGCAAGTAGAAATCCAAAGATACAATACCAAGCTAATGGCAAAATCCAACTCTGCGAAAAATTAGAAACTTTTTCATTTAACCAGAAAACAACTCTATCTTGCCAACGATGTTTATTTTTTTTATCTTTTAATTCTTCTTTATATGCCTTCATCTCAGCAGAATAGAATTTATTTGCTTCAATAATATTACCTTGTTTTTCATTCACATATTTTAGTTGTCTGAATGTATCCCTATCAGTTGTTTTATCAAATGTCTTTCTAATATCACCCCATTTTACACTATTGAATATGGTAAATCCATTATTAGAAATAAATGATACATTTCTAATACTTATTTTCTCACTTTCAAAATTACAATTATAAAATTCAATATTACTAACATTACAATCTCTAATTACTAAGTGTTTTATTATTTCAATATTCGAGAAAGTAAAGAAATTAGAATCGTTTAAGATATTTTGTAAAATAATTGATCCAATTTTAATTTTATTAAAATATGTATCTGATTCCTTATTAAAAATCGTTCCATTAAAAATTATAATTAAGTTTCTATCATCTCTAATATTTTCTATAGAAAAATCATCGTTTATTTCTGCCTTACCAAATGTTAGAGTTGAAATACCTTTTACTTCAATTCCTTTGAACCTAGTGTATCCATAAAAAAAAGTTTTGTAAAATGTTGCATTCTTTATTTGAATATTGTGAAATAATAATTCTGAATTAAAAAATGAGTGATCAAAATGAACAGTTTTAAAATGAGTATTACAAAAATCCACATGATTACAGAAATAAGAACATGTGAAATCAGCTTCATCTTCAAAAATAACGTTATTGAAATCGACACCATCTGAATAACAAATATATCCAAGATAAGCTTTATCTTTAAAAGTTGAACATGAAAAATTTACTTTTTTTCTAAATAATAGTTTTTGATTTTGTGACCAAAATGATTGACTAATAGAACCATAATCATAACGAAGATTATAATATTTCACTTTTTTTCCTTTAGTATTGCCTTCATTAAAATCATAATTATTATAGTAAACTAAATTCATGTTCTCAAAAATAGGAAAAATAAAATCTCGGAAATCAAAATCTTCCTTTTGAATCTTCAATTCTCTTATTTCTTTCCAAAATATTGCAATTTTATCCGAGCTTTTCAACCAATCCTTCTTCCCGTTCTCATCTTTATTAAACCAATAATCTTTATCGCAATGGAAGATACATTTACCCTTTTCAAACACTTCGTTATTACATCCTATTAATGAGCATGTTTCACTCATTATTCCCCCATTTGTTCAATGAAATTATAATCAATCTATATCTAAGTAACATCACTATTTTTTCACCAAGAAATCCCTTTTCTAATTAATAAATCTTGAGATTTTTTATGACCCAATCTTGCTGCTTGTTGCACACACTCAAGTGCTTTATCATATACACCTTTATTCCCGTAAGAAACTCCCATATTACAGTATGCATTTGTATAATAAGGATCAATTTCAATCGATTTCTGATAACATTCTATTTCTTTATCATAATTTCCTTTATCCCCATAAACAATTCCCATATTGTAGTATGCTTCTGCATATTCTGGATTAATATCTATTGACTTCTGAAAGTATTCAATTGCATTATAATGATTTTCTTTTTTACCATAAGACATTCCAATATTATTGTATGCTTTTGCATGATCAGGATTAATTTCAATTGCTTTCTGCCAGCATTCTATTGCTTTATCATAATTACCTTTATCATCATACGCTACTCCCATATTATAGTATGCTTCGGCATGATCAGGATTAATTTCAATTGCTTTCTGATAGAACTCTATCGCATTATCATTATTTCCTTTAGAATGATAACTAATTCCCATATTATAGTATGCACTTGCATGATCAGGATTAATTTCAATTGCTTTTTGATAGCATTCTATTGCTTTATCATAATTACCTTTATCAGCATATGAAATTCCCATATTATAGTATGCACTTGCATGATCAGAATTAATTTCAATTGCTTTTTGATAGCATTCTATTTCTTTATCATAATTACCTTTATCAGCATATGCAATTCCCATATTGTAGTATGGTTCAGCATACAAATTATTGATTTCAAGAACTTTTTGATAATAAAGAATTGCATTATCATATTCTCCAATAACAAAAGCATTATTACCTTTCTGAAACCAGTCTTCTGCTGTAAGTTCATTACTACTTTGGTTGTATTTATTTTGTATTTTCAATTTTTCGTTTTCATCCTGGGTTTGGGCAAGCTCAAGCTTCAATCTTTCAATTTCAGTAAGTGCATCTTCTGTTCTTCTTCGAGAATCTTCAAGCTGCTTTGTTTTTCCTTTGTCTGCAATAATTGCATCTAACCTTTTAATCACATCATCTTCATCTGCTATTATTTCTGCTTTAATATAATAAATTTCACCATTCCAGGTTTCTTCAATAATTTGCGTTTCTGTAATACCGGCAGATATTATTTCAATTTGTTTTGCGGTGAGTTCTTTCACTTCTCCGCTTGTTTCAATTTCTTCATTTTGTAAAGTTGCGTGTACATATACCCCAATTTCTTCGAGCAAGAGCCTTTTCACCTGTTCCAATGCAATAGCCCGAGATGTTATTTTGCTGTCTGCTTCGCTGGCGTTGTAGGTGTATTCTCTCACCCAGGTTTTTGCGTTTAAAGAAATAACAAATGAACAAACTAAATAGAAAATAATAATTTTTTTCATAATAGCCCCTCTGAAAAACTTTGTCTCTCGATCTGGCAGATCGAGTTACGTTACTTCCTGCATTTCTTATGCTTGCCAGCCTTTGGTTGGTTCCATCTCTTGTATTTGAAGAGAGGGACACGCCTTCGTCCTGAATGCTTTCGGGACTACGGCGGTGCACGCAGCAAGGTGAGTTCTTGTTACATTATCGCCTTCAATCTATCCTTAAAAATTTCTAAATACCTATTTTTCGCATCTTTACTTAATAAAGAACTTTCTACCATATATCTTACATTTTCGTCTTTCTGTAAAAAGGATTGAATGATCCTTTCAGTTCTTTTATGTTTTATTTCATAGAATTCCGCTAATTTTATAAAATCGGGTTTTTTGTAAAATCCGTTTTCTTTAAAACTCTCAGTTTCATAATCTATAAAAAGATCCAAAGCCATTCTACTTTCATTGGGAAAGTGAACTGAAGTATTTATCAGGTCATAGGCTGGAGAAAGCATAAAATCTCCTGATAAGGTTTCTATGAGTGAAAAATTTTTAAAGTGCGCATCACCATTACCAAATAAATAATTAAAAA
>JAUXIJ010000151.1 GCA_030621085.1 Candidatus Cloacimonadota bacterium
GTAATATTAAAATTGAAGGATATTCGTATTCAGATACACCAATTTTAATGGCTATAATTAAATATCTAATGAGAAAAAACAACTACGCCCAAATCGAGTAGGCGGTTGATTTCAGGATAACCGGAGCCAGCGTTCCTCTGCGACGAAGTGAGTACTCCTGCTACCACGATCAAATTAAATTATAAGTGTTTGGTTTTATAGATCATTTTTCGTGTCCACTCTATTTCATTCCGGATAAAATCTGTTACCTCCTCAGAATTTTCCAAGCCATTCAGATAATTATCAAATGCAGCAATTGCTTCCTGTTTCCTGTCAAGTCTTAAGAGAGTTATGGCTTCTTGTTTATAAGCATAGTCATTTGGAATAACATTGAGTGATTTAGCTTTTTGAATGTAACTCAGAGCTTCTTGATTTTTCTCAAGAGTATTATATAAAGCCCTCAAAACCATAGCTTTTAAAATATAATCATCTTCAGTAGGTACTCCAGCTTGAATGTTTTTATCAACCAGTGTGTTACATGCCTCTAAATGTTTCATTTGATATTCCTGAATAGCATTATAGGTATTTACAAATGATGTTAGCTTTTGATATGCAGTACTATGATAATTTTTTAAATCTTGTGTATCCAGCATCCCCATGGCTTTAATTCTTTCAGGCAAACCAGGATGACTACCTTCATCTGTCAATGCGATATAATTACCAACTAAAATACTATAATTCATTAACCGATAAAATACAGCAGAGAGAGCCAATGAATCCCGCCCAAGTACCTTTAGCACTTCCTTTGCTGCATGGTCAGCTGCCATCTCTTGTTTCTGTGAATATTTTAGGCCTAATCGCTCAATTACTGAATTGGCGATAATAGTCGACAAAATTGCTGTAGACATTGTTAAATTGCCCCCTGTATAAATATCATGTTCTGCGGCCATATATACTTCAGAGGCTGCTGCTACAACTGTTGCAAATCCAGCCCAAAATTCAGCCCGTTGCTGCCTTTGTAGTTGTGCATTATAGTCTACAAGTTGATGATCCAATACGAAATGAGCTACCTCATGAGAAAGAACCCCAATAAGTTCATCTTCCGATTCTATAACAGACAGTAGACCTGTTGAAACTATTATAGTCCCATTAGGCAGGCAAAAAGCATTAGGCTTATTGGATTTAAGAACCCTTATATTCAGATTTCCCGGTCTTTTATCCCCTAAGGTAATTGGATGAATTTCATACAATAAACTTTGGAGATAGTCAGTTAGGTAAGCATCCTCAAAGAAACAATCGTATTCTTCTAATTTTCCCAGATAATCAATTGCTTCCTGATCCATTTCGTGACGAAGCCCATATTGGTATCCGTTTTTGGATATACTTTCATAAAGGCCAGATTGTATTGCAGATAGCTGCCATGCTTGATTCCTAGTTTTAGGGTCATGAAATGTAATTCGATTAATATCATTAGGATTAATTCTATATTCCATCTGTCCGTTTGCTATGATATAATTATAACTGGGTGGTTCAAGCAGCAAGTTTACTATTGTGATTTCATTTCCTTCTTTTATGGTTTCAGCTGGCAGGAACGTATAAATTGTTTTATTCACAGTTCCAGATAAACTGAATTTTTGTTGACTATATTGGCTATAACCACTAAGCGGTAAAGTGAAAATCAAGAACAGGATTGTAATTTTTTTCATATTATGTAGATTTTATTTGTTTAAGATGTTCTAATAGTACATTGCCAATTTTCATCGCAAAATTATAAACGATATTTCAAATTATTCTATTTCAAACTTATAAACAATTGTTTTATATCACTACTGTCCGGTTAACAAATATATAAAAGTTCGGGAAGACTGAATATACAAGCGATAAGAGTTTTTTGAAATATTTTTCGATTTGAAATCAAAATCCTAATATAAAACGCTCTCTCTTCGTCCGCCAGCTGGCGGACTGAAAGATAATAGGCAGGCATTTCAATGCCTGATACAGAAGGTTAATATATATTTTACATCCCAGAGGTCCTCGATCCTGACCATAAGCGTCAGGGGATAGAATGAAAACAGGTAGGCATTTCAATGCCTGATACAGAAAACCAGGGGAATTGAATTCGAAGAAAAATATTTGTTT
>JAUXIJ010000064.1 GCA_030621085.1 Candidatus Cloacimonadota bacterium
TAATAGCTTTAATTATTTATGTTTGGCAGATTACAGGAGTTTTGAGATGTTGTTTAAATTATATAAAGCTTGGAAAAAAATTTCAAGCTTTGATAGTAATGGTGATTATTGAACTATCGGTACTATTATCAATATTTACGATAATTAGCGAATATAAAATCACTAATGCTAAAATTTATAAAGAAAAGAATTATAAATACTCAATAACAATAGTTGGTAATGCTACTAAAATTCATTTAGTAGGTGATATAAAAAAAGGATTGTCAAAAGATATTAAAAATACCTTGAAATCGAATTCCAATATCACCGGAATAATTATAGATAGTTATGGTGGCTCTGCTCTTGAGGGATATAAACTTGCTAAGTTAATTGAAGATAATAACTTAAATACATATGTTTCCTCAATTTGCGCATCTGCAGGAACAAATGCCTTTATTGCAGGTAAAGAACGCTATATAGATATTAAGGCAAAAATTGGCTTTCATTATGTATATAGCGTATTAGACTATCCGGAAGTATATAATTTGACACGATGGGATATATTTCCATTTTAAAAAACAAAAAATAAAACAGATGAATATCAACTTCAACATATCTCTAAATATGGGGTTACTAAAGATTTTATAGAAAAATTAAGAAATCATAAATCAATAGATCTGCTCTATCCTTCAATGGATGAATTATTAAATAGTGGTTACATTCATGGGATAAGAGACATAGCTTCAATATCAAATATTGGAGTTGAATACAGAAATAATTATGAAGCGAGACGACTAAATAATAAGGCTCTTAAATTAAGTTATCAGGGTAAATACGAAGCAGCAATAAAATTATATACAGAAGCGATAGGATTTAATGAAAATGATGCAATTCTATATTACAATAGGGCTGTTAGTTATTACAAACTTCAACATTATGAACCAATGATTCCTGATTTAACAAAAGCACTAGAACTATGTAAAGAAGCAGAAAAATTTAATACTAAACAATATAAGAACATTCTTGATTTCAGAAATAGTACTTATTTTATTTTAGAACAATTTGAAAAAGCTTTAGAAGATATAAATGCAATCATTTTAATCGATACTTTACATGCGGATTATTTTTTTAGAAGAGCTCGTGTATATTCAAAGCTAGATTCACTTTCATTATCACAAAAAGATTACAAAAAGGCAATTTCAATGGATTCTACTAGATCTGAATTCTATTATGGTAGTTCTGCTAATTATTACTTTATGAAACAATACACAAAATCATTAGAAGATGCTAATAAGTGTTTAATGTATTGTGATGATGATCATAAATTATGGGGATATTTTGTTAGAGGATATGCATTATTTGAATTGAAAAAGTTTTATCAAGCAAATCAAGATTTTGAAAAATATCTATCTTTTGAGCAAGATGATAATCCACCATATTTAGCTTTGGCTGCAATAAACTATGAATTAAAGAATTACGAACAGGCTGAGATTTATTTTATAAAAGCAGATTCACTGAAAAATAATGGTATAGATGTAAAATGGGATGAAGATGATTATGAATGGAACTCTACATTACTGAAATCCATTTTAGAAGAATGGGGAAAACTATAAATTTGAATTATAGGAGATTTCAATAGTGCAAAATTAGATTTTGAAAAATACTTAGAAACATCTAGTGAAGACGACAAATATTTTGTTCTGGCTAATATCTCTCTTTCGATTATTAATTATCGGTTGGGTGACAAGCAAAAAGCTGTTGAATATTTTAGAAAAGCAAACGAGAAAAATCCAGGATATTGGAAGAAGCTTTTAGAGATTGGAAAATTTGAAGTTGATCTTAATGAAATAATCGGGCTGGATAACTTGTTAAAATAATAGATGGGTTAATACAAAGCGTCTTCTCGTGGTTAAATTCTTGACTCTAAAACCGCAATTCACAAATTCGCAATTTATGAGTATCTTTTACAATAAGATAAGCTCTATCATCGATAGATCGGAATTCATCGAACAATTTGATTCGATAGTGCAAAACAAGAAATCGGGAACTTTATTCCACAACTTGAATCGTTCTGCTAAATCTCTGTTGCTGGTTCGAGCCTTTATACAGACAGGTAAAAATATCATCTTCGTTACAGCCGATGATAAAGTTGCCGAAGACTATCTGGAAGATCTCGATCTTTTTGTGGGTCATGATTCATCTTATTTTCTACCTGACTACGAAGTTCTACCCTACGAGCAACGTTCACCACATTATCTACTTCGTGCTCAGAGAATAGAAACTTTAACTGCTGCAGTGTCGGTTGAACCTGCTATTTTCAGTGTTTCGATTCGGTCCTTTCTACGTAAAATAGCTACTGCTGAAATTTTTGGAAAGAACATCGTTTCTTTAAAAAAGAACGAAGAATTCAATCCGGATGTTCTTGTTTCCGACCTGGTGGGAATGGGCTATGAAAATCAATTCCAGGTTTCCAAAGTGGGAGAGATAGCCCGTCGTGGCGGGATAATCGATGTATTTAGTCCGAACTTAACCAAGCCGGTCCGCATTGAATTCTTTGGTGATGAAGTGGAATCTATCAGAGTTTTTTCCGTTAGTTCACAGCGTTCCACTGGCGAAGAACTGGATTCCATAACATTAATACCTTCCCGTGAATTCTCACTGCATGATATCGAAACAGAAGAGCAGCTCTGGGAAAGAATTCACAAAAATGGTTTCTACGAAGGCATCGAATTGGATGCTTCACTTCTTTTGCCGAAAGTGGAAACTTTCCCGGAATATTTCAATCATGAAAACTGCCTGATCTTCTGGGATGAGTATCAGTTTTTTTCTTCTTATTTAAATAAAATTCTGGAGGAAACGACAGAGTTATACCAGAAAATTCATTCTAAATATAAAAAGCGGATTATTCCTAAACCGGAAGATATTTTTGAAGATGATAGATTTGTAAGTAGCGTTTTAAAAAATTACACAAATTTCTTCCTTTCCGGTTCTTTCCAGGATTTCAAAGAGATCACAAACAAACTGGAAGCTCCGGTAACTTCCCAAACCAGCATGCAGGGTACATTAGAAATCCTGGAAAAGGAAATTGCCAAAAAACTGCATGCCGGCTACAGGATTTTCCTGCAATCGGACAATAAAAGCCAGAGCAAAAGAATGGCTGACTTACTTCCACATTTCGAGGAAAAAGTAGATTTTATTCTTGGTGTTTTCCAGAATGGCTTTAACCTGACTGATGCTAAATTAGCTATTTTTACAGATCATGAAATATTCAGTCGTTACAAACGTAAACGTCACCAAGCAAGGTTTTCCAAAGAAGAAGCTCTGGTAGATTACGAATCTTTGAAACCCGGAGATTATGTTGTTCATATCGATCACGGTATTGGAATTTATGCAGGACTAAAAAGATTACCGGTGGACGGAATTACAATCGAGTGTTTAACTTTACGCTACCTGTATAATGATATAGTTTACGTTCCCACATTCCAGCTTTCATTGGTTTCCAAATTCGTGTCGGAAGAAGGCATCGCTCCGGTTATCCACAAATTAGGCAGTAAAAAATGGGAAAATATCAGGAAGAGAGCTAAAAAGCAGATAGAATTAGTGGCAGAAGATCTGATAAAACTTTATGCGGAACGAACACTGCGTAAAGGTATTACTTTTGAACCGGATAATTCCTGGCAATTGGAAATGGAGGATTCTTTCATTTATGAAGACACTCCAGACCAGGCACAAGCATCAAGAGAAATAAAAGACGATATGGAAATGGACAGTCCCATGGAACGCCTGCTTTGTGGTGATGTGGGATTTGGCAAAACTGAAGTTGCCGTCCGGGCAGCTTTCAAGGCTGTTATGAGCGGTTGGCAGGTAGCGATTCTGGTACCAACTACTTTGCTAGCAGAACAGCATTTTTTTGTTTTCAAAGAACGTTTGGCACAATATCCGGTTCGCATCGCCATGTTCAGCCGTTTTCGTTCTCCCTCAAATATCAGGAAAGATGTTGCAGCTCTTTCTACAGGAGAAATAGATATTGCTATTGGAACTCACCGATTGCTTTCAAAGGATATTAAATACAAAAAATTAGGATTGCTTATTATCGATGAAGAACACCGGTTCGGCGTGCGTCACAAAGATAAACTACGCCAGATGAAATCTAACGTTGATACCCTATATATGAGTGCTACTCCCATTCCTCGAACGATGTATATGGCGCTTTCCAAGTTGAAGGAGCTTTCTCTAATTCGTACTTCGCCTAAAGCACGTCTTCCTATTCGTACAGTTATTATCCCGTACGACACAGATGTGATTAAAGATGCTATCAATCGCGAGGTAGACCGCGGTGGACAGGTGTTCTTTGTTCACAACCGGGTACAGACAATCGACAATGTTGTTTCAGAGTTAAAAAGATTACTTCCTCACGTTTCATTTGGAGTGGGTCATGGTCAACTTCCAGAAAAGGTATTGGAAGCTGTTACTCTGGATTTTGCTCACCATAAATTTGATGTGCTGGTTGCTACCACAATAATCGAATCCGGTATCGATATTCCAAATGCAAATACTATTATCATAAATCGAGCCGATATGTTCGGTTTAGCCCAGCTTTACCAGATCAGGGGGCGTGTGGGACGCAGTAACCGCCGGGCCTACGCTTATCTCATCATTCCGCCTAAACTGCATACAGAAGCGCGTAAAAGATTGGAAACACTCATTGAGTATGAATCGCTGGGAAGTGGATACCAGATAGCAATGCGTGATATGGAACTACGTGGAGCAGGAACTCTTCTGGGAACAAAACAGAGTGGTATTATTAATTCAATCGGTTTCAATTATTACAACAGATTGCTGGAGAAAACCATTGAAAATATCCAATCTGAAAAACCGAAAGAATTGTGGATAGAAGAGGAATCGCAAAAATTAGAAAAGATAAGGATCGAAAGCGATCACTACTTTCCGGAAAGCTATATTGCCAACGAAAAAGAGCGTTTGGAAATTTACAGGAAGACGCTGGCTCTTAAAAAACCGGAACAATTTGACGATCTCAGGCAAGAACTTTTCGACAGATTCGGAGAAATTCCGCAGCAAGCAAAGAATGCCATACTGTACTATAAAATGCACCTAATGGCTAAATTGGCAGGTCTGGAATCAATTAAAATGAAAAAGGGAAATATTGCTCTTGAGTTCAGTGGTAATAAGCTTCTTCCCAGAGAAAAACTTACCCGGTTGGTTAAGCATTTCAATTACCCTGTAAGATTTGACACAACCAAGAATTTCAAGATCTATTTTGAAGTTACTGATACTGACAATAAAAGCAAATTGGAAATTGCTGAAACCAGCATTGAGATACTGAATTTTATAATTGCAAATTAAAACATTTCACTTTATAAATTCAGGGATTATTAAATTGACAGAAATGCTCAATTTAAGATTTTTTCCTGAATTTTGAAGGGAGGCAATGTGAATAAATCAAAAAAAATGTATTTTATTCTGTTCGTGTTTCTGATAATTACGATAAATATTTTCGCTCAAATCTCAAAATATAGACAGGATGAAGTTCTTTATAATGTGTCGGTAGTTGGCGCAATCGATAATCCGGGTGTTTTCATGGTACCTCCTTCCACGCGTGTTTCAGAAGTGATCAAGCTTTCCGAAAGTGAATTTTTTGAAAAGGAAATTGAGCTTAAAAAAGCAGAAAAAACACCTGATGAAAACATCGACTTTTTTAAAGAAAACTATAAAGAATATCTCATTGATCTTGAAAATGAAGATTTCCTGTCATCTGAAAGGCGTTCTCTGCGGAACATAATACTTAAACGTAGTGATGAAGAAATCATAGTTGATCTGCTAAGATTTTATGTTATGGGTGAAGAAGAGGATAATCCTTATGTGTTGGATGGAGATGTAATTTATATTCCTTCCAGAAAGGGTGAAGTTTCCATTTATGGTGCTGTCAATCGCCATGGAAATTACGAATTTGTCGAAAACGACAGAGTTTTAAATATCATCGAACTGGCTCTGGGTCTTAAAATAAATACCTTCCTAGAAAAAGCTGAAATTGTTAGATTTACAAATGATAAAGAAACTGAAATACTTTCCTTCAATTTGAAAAATGCAATATCTGATCCCGAATGTGAAGACAATATGATCCTACAAAATGATGATCGGATTTATATTAAAACAATTCCTGAGTATCATGAAAAACAATACGTAAATGTCGCTGGAGAAGTTAAATATCCTGGAATTTACGCTATTGAGGATGGGCAAACCACTTTACTTCAGATCCTGATACAATGTGGAGAACCAACACAAAGTGCAGATATTTTAAATTCTTTTGTACAACGTAAAGCTTCAAGTAAAGAATTCGATCCGGAATTTGAACGATTAAAAGAAATTTCTACAAATAACATGTCCAGCCTTGAATATGCTTATTTCAAGAATAAATCCCGAGAAATAAAAGGAATATGCTCGGTTGATTTTTCCAATCTCTGGAACTCAAAAAAGAGTAAATATGATATAGCTCTCAAGGATGGTGATTTTATCTTTATTCCGGAAAAAACTGCTACAGTCATAGTTTCAGGCCAAGTAGTAAATCCCGGATTAATAGCATTTGAACCTGATAAAGATTATAAATATTATATCGAACAAGCAGGTGGATTCGACTGGAATGCCAGAAAAGGTAAAATCCGCTTGATACGTGCCAATTCCGGTAAATGGGTTAAGCCGAAAAAAAATACAGTGATCGAAGAAGGTGATATGTTGTTTATTCCTGAAAAAGCTGAATTCGATTACTGGCAATTCACTCTGGATTCTTTAAGAATTCTTTCCCAGATTGCTACACTTATTGTTGTTGTGCAAAACCTCTCGGCTAAATAGGAGACAAAATGAAAATATTAATTACCGGTGGAGCCGGGTTCATAGGTTCTCATCTGGCAGAAAAACTTCTTAAAGAAGGTCATACGGTTTCTGTTATCGATAATCTTTCCACGGGAAAATATTCGAATATCATTCACCTGGTGAAAGAGCAAAATTTCAGTTATACTATTGATTCTATTCTGAATCGAGATGTTTTGCGAAATATGGTTAAAAACTGTGACCAGATATATCATCTGGCTGCTGCGGTCGGGGTTAAATACATTATAGATAATCCCCTCCTTTCCCTGCAAACAAATATTGGCGGCACAGAAAATATCCTGGAGTTTGCCAATAAATATAAAAAGAAGGTTCTGCTGGCTTCCACTTCCGAGATCTACGGAAAAAGCAATACTGTTCCATTTAAAGAAGAAGATGACCGGCTATTGGGCTCTACTCATATCACGCGTTGGAGTTACAGCGCTTCCAAAGCAATAGATGAATTTCTGGCTTTAGCCTATTATAGAGAAAAGAAATTGCCTGTGATAATTGCGCGCTGCTTCAATACGGTCGGTCCGCGTCAGACTGGTCAGTATGGAATGGTCATTCCCAAATTTGTCCGTAATGCATTATTAAATCATCCAATCACAATTTTTGGCGATGGGAAGCAATCTCGTTGTTTTGGTGATGTTGCAGATATCACAGATGGCATGATAAAGCTGATGAACACCAAAAAAGCAGAAGGTCAAATATTTAATATAGGAAACGACAAAGAAATCACTATCGAAGCTTTAGCTCAGAAGATCAAGAAGATGACTGGAAGCCGTTCCAAAATTGAATTCATTAAATACGAAGATGCCTATGAGGAAGGCTTTGAGGACATGCGCCATCGTAAACCAGACCTTACAAAAATCAAAAAGTATATCGATTATAAAGCTAAATATAATCTCGATCAGATCTTGGAAAGAATTATTACATATTTTGAACAATAGGAAATTAAATGAAAGTTCCCATGTTAGATCTTAATGCACAATATTCTCCTATTCTGGATGATATTCGAACTGAGATTGAAAAAGTCTTCGCTACTCATGCCTACAAATTGGGTCCGCAGGTAAAAGAATTTGAAGAAGCTATGAAAGAATTCTGCGATGTAAAACATGCTATCGGTTGTGCATCCGGTACAGATGCTCTTTTACTTGCCCTGCTGGCTTTAAATATCTGTGAAGGTGATGAGGTAATTACAACGCCCTTTACTTTCTTCGCTACTGCAGGAACTATCCACAGAGTAGGAGCTAAACCTGTTTTTGTAGATGTAAAACCTGATACTTTTAACATTGACCCACAAAAAATTGAAACAGCAATAACATCAAAAACAAAAGCAATAATGCCTGTTCATCTTTTTGGTCAACCCGCAGAGATGGATAAAATAATGGATATTGCCGGAAAATATGATCTTAAAGTTATAGAAGATAACGCTCAGGGAATCGGTGCAGAGTTCGATGGCAAAGCTGCTGGTACTATCGGCGATATTGGAACTCTTTCTTTCTTTCCCAGCAAAAACTTGGGAGCAATGGGTGATGGCGGTATGTGCCTTACCAATAATGATGAATTGTCAGCCAAATTATTCCAACTGCGGGTTCATGGTGAAAATCCCCAATATTTTCACAAATGGGTTGGTTTGAACAGCAGGCTCGATACGATCCAGGCAGCTGTGCTCTTGGTAAAACTTCGTTCGCTATCAAATTGGTCGGAAGCCCGTAGACAAAATGCAGAGTATTATTACAAACGCTTGAACGATATTCCGCAGATCAAACTTCCTGCTATTCATAAAAAAGCTGTTTCCATATATAATCAATTTACGCTTCTTGCCGAACAACGCGATGAACTGCTGAAACATTTGCGTGCCCGCGATATTGGCTGTGCTATTTACTATCCACGAGTACTGCATCTGCAGGAATGCTTTTCTTATCTGAACAATAAAGAAGGTGATTTCCCAGTTTCGGAAGGATTAGCAAAAAAAGTAATCTCAATTCCTGTGTTTTCCGAAATTTCCAGAGAACAGCAGGACTTTGTTATTCAAACTATTAAAGAATTTTACAGATAGGTTATCAAGTGAATATTATTGTTTGTATAAAACAGGTTCCCGATACTACAGATATCAAGATAGATCCGGAAACGAACACACTGATACGAGAGGGCGTGGAGAGCATCATTAACCCTTTCGATCTTTATGCGATCGAAGAAGCGATCCGCCTGAAAGAGAAATACGGTGGAAAGATCACAGCTATAAGCATGGGTCCACCTCAGGTAGAAAAAGCCCTGCGCGAAGCAGTAGCTATAGGAATAGATGAAATTCTGCTTCTCACAGACCGTAAATTTGCCGGAGCAGATACATGGGTTACCAGTCTTACCCTCTCGGAAGCTGTTAAAAAACTGGGTGATTACGATTTGCTCCTTTTTGGTCAACAGGCAATTGATGGTGATACAGCACAGGTAGGTCCCGGAGTTGCGACCCATCTTGGTATTCCACAAACTGCCTTTGTAAAGAAAATTGAATCTGTGGAAAATAACAAGATTATTGTTCAAAGGCTGATGGAAGATGGGTACGACAGAATAGAAATGACACTGCCTGCAGCTATTACGGTTGTTAAAGAGATTAATGAACCCAGATTACCTTCTTTACGTGGGAAAAGAAATGCAAAAAAAGTCGAACTGAAATCATGGAATGCAGATGATCTGCAGCTTGAGGAAGATAATATCGGTTTGAACGGTTCTCCTACTCAGGTGATCAAGATCTTTTCTCCGGAACTAAAAAAAGACGGTGAAAAACACGAATTACCATCGGAAGAACTGGTAGAAATTCTATATAATAAACTGAAAGAGTTGGGTAAATAACCCACTTTTTTTACTCTCTGGAAAATCAATGCTTAAATTTCCTGCAATTAGTCCAACAATCTTTAAGATCGGAATGCTTGAGATAAGATGGTATGGGCTATTTTATATTGTAGGATTTGCTCTAGCCTATATTTTTGTAAAAAAGAATTTTGCTTATAGAAAACTGCTCCTGAAAAAAGAAGAATATGAGAATCTTCTTTTTAATATGATGTTAGGTGTAATTATTGGTGCCAGACTTGGCTATATTCTTTTTTATAATCTTTCATATTATTTTCATCATCCATTGGAAATATTTGTGGTGTGGCACGGTGGTATGTCTTTTCATGGTGGAGCGATCGGTGCAGTTATTTTTGGATATTTATTCTGCAGGAAATACAATTATAAATTCCTTGAACTTGCAGACCCTGTAGTGCCGCTGGTTTCTATTGGGCTTTTCTTTGGCAGGATCGGCAATTTTATTAATGCAGAATTATATGGAAAGATCACCGATTTGCCCTGGGGAATGGTTTTTCCAAATTCAGATGGAAATCCCCGCCATCCGTCACAACTTTATGAAGCTTTCTTAGAAGGGTTGCTGCTTTTTGCTATTTCGTACATAATTTTCAGGAAAGTAAAAAAAACGGGTATCACTTTTTGGAGCTGGGTAGGATTTTACGGTCTCTTTCGCTTCCTGGTGGAATTTGTACGTGAACCGGATGCTCATCTTGGTTATATTTTCTGGTTCATGACCATGGGACAGATATTAAGTGCAATAATGGTGCTTGCCTGTGTTATTGCTATTTTTCTCATTTGCAGGAAAAAATCTGATGAAGTTCAAGAAAGCTAATTTAGTCTTTTCTATTGTTTTTATTTTCATGGCAGGGTGTGCTACATTTCCGAAAGTAGGTAAACAGGAAAAAGAAAAACTGCTTTTAGAGCATTTACAAAACTGGGAAACTTTACGCATCGATGGTATTATTGAAGCAAATTATAAAAGCTTCGCTTTTCGGAAAAATATAACAATTCGAAAAAATAAAGAAATTTTAAAAATTGATATTTATGATACCGGTCTTTTCGGTATGAAACCAGAACCATTCTTGTCTGTTAATATTGATTCGCTGATATTGATAAAGTCTCAAACAGAAACTGAACCAACAATCTCTAAAATCGAACAATTTCCAGAATTCAAGTTATTACTTAATCCTTTAAAATTAGTTAAATATACTAATGAAATTATTTCCAATAATGAATTATTGCTTTCAAACGCTCTATATATAAAGTTTTCTAATAAAATGCAAATTATACAGATTGATCATGTGGCTTATCCGCAAAGCATTAAATTTGAATATCAGAATAAACTTGTTGAAATTATTTTTTACAAGGAAGATAAAGAGATAGCAAATATTCAAATTGACAAAATAACGTATAAAAATCTGTAATCAACATAAAGTTTAGTCAAGCACAGCATCGTTCTGTGTGATTATTTGAATCGAGGTTTATTATGATTGCACGTTATTCACGCGAGGAAATGGCAAAAATCTGGGATCTGCAAAATCGCTTTCAGTGTATGTTAGATGTTGAAATAGCTGCCTGTAAAGCAATGAACGAAACCGGGATAATCCCGGATGAAGATCTTGGCAATATTGTGGAAAAAGCAGATTTTGATGTGGAACAAATCGCTGAAATTGAAAAAACCACCAAACATGATGTAATTGCTTTTCTTACCAACGTAACAGAATATGTGGGTTTATCTTCTCGCTGGATCCATTTTGGCATGACCTCGTCCGATGTGTTGGATACTGCCACTTCTTTACAGCTTCAGCAAGCCGGAGAACTTATCTTGCGTGACCTGGAGAAATTTAGTGAAGTATTGAAAATGAAAGCACGTGAATACAAACACATTCTCTGCATTGGCAGGTCGCATGGTATTCATGCCGAGCCTACTACTTTCGGTCTTAAATTTGCACTCTGGTTCGATGAGATGCAGCGTAATATTCATAGAATGGAAAATGCTATCGAAATTATTTCTGTCGGGCAGATTTCTGGAGCTGTGGGAAATTATGCACACCTATCTCCCGAGATCGAAGAAATTACCTGCAAACTGCTGGGATTGAAACCGGTTAATATTTCTACCCAGATAATTCAAAGAGATCGCATCTCTGAATATCTGAACATGATAGCTATTATTGGATCCACAATCGAGAAAATCGCTCTTGAGATCAGGCATTTGCACAGAACTGAAGTTTTAGAAGTAGAAGAGAATTTTTCTAAAGGTCAGAAAGGTTCTTCCGCTATGCCACATAAAAGAAATCCTGTTGTAACAGAGCAAATGTGCGGTTTAGCAAGATTACTGCGAAGCAATGCTTTAGCTGCTATGGAAAACAACGCTCTCTGGCATGAACGGGATATCAGCCATTCGTCAGTAGAACGTATCATCCTGCCGGATTCAACCATTCTAATGAATTATATGTTGAACAAAATGATATCCCTGATAGACGATCTATTGATCTATCCTGATAATATGATGAAAAACCTGGAGCTAACCAATGGTCTTATTTTTTCCCAGGCACTTCTTCTGGAATTGGCAAAAAAAGGTGTTTCGCGAGAATATGCTTACAAGTTGGTTCAGCGTAATGCTATGGAATGCTGGCAGAATAAAGAACCATTCAAAGAACTGGTTCTGGCAGATGAGGAATTGTGCGATTTCTTTACGAAAGAAGAACTGGAAGAACTCTTTTCATACGATAGATATATCACAAATGTTGATTTCATCTTTAAAAGGATCGGCATCTGATGCTGGCTGATTATAACCCAATAGAATATCTCACGAAGATACAGAATCTGAAATACCGGACAGCAACACTTCCAATTATTATTGTTGTTGTTTCATTCGGCATTAATATGATCTTCAAAGTGGATATTGTTAAGTATTGCGCACTTCTGGGTCTGATTTTTTATGTCTTTGTTTTGATGCGCTACAGGATCAAAAAACAGATTCCTCCGGAAAATTCTGGTACGATGATCCTCTCTCCTATTCATGGAAAAATATTTCAAATAGATGCTAACCGGATAAAGATAAAAAAACATATCCTGGAAGCTGCAGATTTCAGATGTTCTTCCATGGAAAATATTGAAATTGAATTTTTAAAATCCCAGTTATTCCGTTTCGAAAATGATTGTAATGTTCCGGGAAAATTGATCGGTATTATTCCACATTCTGTGATCTGTATAATCACGATTCCAGAAAATTATGAAATAGAAGTTACCCCAAATAAGAAAGTTGAAGCAGGAGAAACTATCCTGGCAAAACAGATTTCAAAAAAAATACAGGGGCAATAATCCAATGAAATCATATTTTAAAAAAGCCCGGTTTTTAGTTCCAAATTTTTTTACAGCTCTTAGTCTAATCGCAGGCTTGCTTGCCCTGCAATTTACTTTTGAAGAAAAATTTATCACTGCTGCCTGGTTGATCTTGTTGTCAGTTTTATGTGATGGGCTGGATGGAAAATTAGCTCGCTGGTTAAATGCATACAGTAAATTCGGTGCCACATTCGATACCCTTTCCGACTTCGTAGCTTTTGGAGTAGTACCTGCTTTTCTGGCTTACAAATCTTACCTTTTAAAATTCGGTTTCTGGGGAATTACAATTTCATTTTTCTACATTTTTACAGGTGGATATCGCCTTGTAAGATTTACTTTAAAAAATACCGACACCAATAAAAAGCACCCCTTTATTGGACTTCCCATTCCTGCCGCTGGAGGTTTTATTTCATCTTATATTATTCTAAATTATTACTTCTGGCACTCACTTCGTTATCCCGATATTTTTCTGGTTGTTACTATCATTTCTGCTCTTTTAATGATCAGCCATATCGAATATCTTCCTATTGAAAAGGGAAAGAAATTGACCAGAGAATCCAAGCTTTTTATTGTCCTAGCAGCGGTTAGTATTATCGTTGCAATTAAGTATTTTTATTTTGTTTTTATCATCTGGATAATTACCTATATTCTGTATGGGATCGTTCGTCATTTTGTTCGTCATAGTAAAAAGAATAGAAAACAATTAATTTAAGTAAACTCATTTTCGAAGAAACACTATTTTTCTTATTGCATTATCTATAAAATCTTTCTATTTAATGAATTGCGTTCAGCCTTTCTTGATGCTCTCTCCTTTTATTCTTGACAAACGTAGCGTTATCCTTAAAAAGGGTTTCGTGTTGTACAGTAAGAATAATGTGAGTGTTAGTAAAGAATGCAGAGGTGATGTCGAGGAGAATTTATGCCGATTTTTAAAGACAATTACTTTACAAATGATAGTTATTTATTACGTTTATCCAGGCTGGAAATTTTAAAAAAATTCATTCATGAATGGGCAGGTTCTCTTTCCATTCCAGGTGAATTAGTAGAGTGGGGAAATAGAGCTTTTGATAGATGGCAGGAAATTTTGCAAGCAGTTAAAAAGCACAAAGGATCAACGAATAATTTTTACGCAGAACAGAAAGATGCAGATGAAAAAACATTTAAGTATTATCTGAAATGTAAGCGACTTCTGGTTAGTCAATTTTCTGATGATCTACCCAAATTAAAAGCCTGCGGAATTAATGGAAGATTCCCTCGCAATAGGATAGAAAAAATTAAATCTGTGGAGAGACTTTTACAAGTAAATATTCGGATGGTGGAAAAAGGAGATAGCAAAATATTACCGGAAAATTTTGTTGTTCAGCTTCGAACTTTATTAAAAAAATCGAATTCAATTAATGAAAATATTTTTGCCAATAAAGAAAAAGGAACAGAAAAAAAAGTTGCAAAACAAGTAGAGATCTTCCAAGAAGATTCCAAAAAACTCAGGACTCTTTATTCCTGGGCTTTGATGACCTGGGAACCGGATGAACCTTATCTGGTTCAACTGGGATTTGCAGTAAAACCTAAAAAATTCATTCAAGAAGAAGAGACAGAAAAAGCATGAATCTATTAACTGCTTTTATTGATTTATTTTTCCCCAGGATTTGTTTTGGTTGTGAAAATCGTTTGCAGGAAGAGGAAAAAATCCTTTGTTCAAATTGTGAAAGTTCTCTACAATTTTTAACCGGGATTTGCGAAATTTGCGGTTCTCCTGAAAATCCTTCCGCTTGCCCTGTATGTAATTCAAATGAATTTATTTTTGATAAAGCAAGATCGCTTTTTTCCTTTAACGCAACTGTCCAGAATCTTATACATGAATTAAAATATAATGAAATGAAACGCATCGCAAAATATCTGGGAGAATATGTTTCTAAATATTTATATCTTTTCCAGCCATTCGAAAATATTGATATTATAGCTCCAGTCCCTCTTCACAAAGTTAAAAAACGTGCCCGTGGTTTTAACCAGGCAGAATTCTTATCAAAAAGCATCTCCGTGCATATTAACTGGTGGCACATCCCAAACCTGATAATGCGTAATAGATTTACAGATACTCAAACCAAACTGGATCGTAAACAACGGCAGGAAAATGTCTCTGATGCTTTTATTATTAATCCAAAATTTGAAATTAAAAATAAAAATATCCTTATCGTAGATGATGTGTTCACCACCGGTTCCACTGTAAATTCCATCTGCAAGTTACTAAAGAAAAACCATGCAGGCAGGATTTATGTTTTGACTATTGCCAGAGCATTATAAAGCATGGAATCAATGACTTGACAATAGAGAGGGCAAAAAGATTTTTTACCAGATTAAATGAAGTATAGTTGTAATTATGGACATAATAGTAGAAATAAGTCGAGAAAGAGCGCTGGAATTAATTGAGAAAATTTCTCGATTTATCGTCAAGCGTCGTATGGCAGCTCCTGCTATCATGACGATAGAATCGCTGCGTCCTCTTGCTCGTATTGGCAGCCAGTTAATGTATTTTCTGGCACCTTTTGCTGAGATCATTTTCAATTCCAGAGAATACCAAGAATTCGCAGTTATCCTGGAAAAAGATGAATACATAAAACTTCTACTAAAAAGAATCGATGAACTGGATGTTGAAATATACAAAGATGAACGCGCTCAGAAAAAAGTTCTCAGGAAAAGAAGAATGAATAAATTCAAAAGATCGTTGGGAATAAAACCAAAACAAGAAGATAAAAAGAAATAGAATTGGAGGAAAGAATGGCAGATGCTCGGCCCCTGAAGAGAATCATTGCTACCGATTGTGGAAGTACAACCACTAAATCGATCCTGATAGAATACATCGATGGTGAATATCGTCAGACTGTTCGCGGTGAAGCACCCACCACCGTGGAAAAACCGCTGAACGATGTTACCAAAGGCGTTATCAATGCTGTAACCGAATTAGAAGAATTGGCTCGTTTGAAATATAAAAACGATAGCATCAAATTCATTAAAGATGATACAATCTGGATATCCGAAAAAGAAAATGAAGGTGTAGATGCATATGTTTCCACCAGTAGTGCCGGTGGTGGTTTGCAAATGATGGTAACCGGTGTGGTTGCAAAAATGACCGGTGAAAGCGCCGAACGTGCAGCCCTGGGTGCCGGAGCAATTGTAATGGATTTGATCGCCAGCAACGATAAGCGAGCAAACTATGAGAAGATCGAACGTATCCGTCAGATGCGCCCCGATATGATATTGATGGCTGGTGGTGTGGATGGTGGAACCACCAAGCATGTTGCGGAAATGGGCGAACTGGTAGCCGCTGCCGACCCCAGACCACGTCTGGGTTCCAGCTACAAACTTCCTGTAATTTATGCCGGAAATAATAAAGCCCGTGATATCATTAAAGATGCATTGGGAAAGAAAACAGATCTTATTATTACAGATAATCTTCGACCTAAACTGGAAAATGAAAATCTTGGTCCCGC
>JAUXIJ010000050.1 GCA_030621085.1 Candidatus Cloacimonadota bacterium
TCCAAGCCAAAAAGTCTTGCCATCCGGTCTCCTAAAGAATATTTAAAGAATATATCAAAAGATGATTATTGAAGCTTGAAGTCAAGTTATAAAATCTGCCTTTGAATAGTTAAAGAAAACTTTTTCTGATTATTACATGAAAAATGTTTTTGTCTTGACATTAAAATTTGTATTCCAGTTTGTAAATTCAAAAATCGAATTCTGGAGGATTTATGAAAAAAATTAATCTCTTTTTTTTGTTTTTATTTATTCCGCTTTTTCTGTTCTGTCAGTCCGGTAAGATCGCCGGACGAGTTACCGACAAAAAAACAGGGAACCCGCTGGCGGGTGCTTCTGTTTACCTGGAAGACTCGACTACCGGAACTCTTACAAAAAAGAACGGCACATATATCCTGCGTGAAGTTTCGATAGGAGAGCATACGGTATTCGTCAGGTTTGTGGGCTACGGAATTCAATCCACCAAAGTTTTAGTAGAAGACGACCTGACAACACAAGCAAATTTTGAATTACTAATAAAAGCAGTTCAAATTGAAGGAATAACTATCTCTGCCAATAGAGCAGTAGCAAGAGAAACGCCCATTGCTTTTACGGATATTAACGAGGAAATCATCTCAGATAAATACACAACACAGGATATACCACAGCTATTGGAAGATGTTCCCGGACTCTTTGCTAATACTACCGGCATCGGAGACGCTCAAATTACGATGCGTGGTTTTGAAGCAGATAAGATCCAGGTGCTTATCAACGGAATTCCTGTGAATGATCCGGAAAGCCAGAAAGTATACTGGAGTAACTGGACAGGTCTTTCTTCCAACGTGAAATCTGTGCAGGTCCAGAAAGGTGCCGGCTCTTCCCTTTATGGTTCCGGAGCATTCGGCGGCTCTTTGAATATCGAAACAATGGGTTCTACTCCAGGTCGTGAGATCACTATTCGTTCTTCTTTCGGAGGTTATTCCACAGAAGGTGATGTTGCCGATGGAAAAGGTGATATTACAGAATATAATCCCTATAATTACAATGCGATTTGCCGCTATAATTCCGGTAATCTTTATGGTGGTAAATTTAATTACAACATAATGGTGGAAAGAAAAGCAGGTGATTATTACCTGGCAGGAACAGAATACGACGGCTACTCTTTTGGAATAGAAACTCAAAACATAGTTGGAAATCATAAGATCAACCTGAGTTTTCTAGGTGCTCCTCAAAATCACAACCAGGTTTATTTCAAATCTGACCTTAACCTGATGGAAACACTGGGTCGTGAATATAGCCGTAATAATCATGAATACCAGGAAAATTACTATTTCAAACCTCAGTTTTCTATCCGCGATGAATGGAATATCTCAGAAAACCAACTTCTGATGACCAATGTTTTTATAACAAAAGGAGATGGTGGAGGCAAATATCTTAACCAGGATAAGTTCGATATAAACACTGGAGAACTTCACTTTCGTGATGATTTCCTGGATAAGGATGATCCAGCGGGATTCGAATGGGATGAATTTGCTCATCATGCTTTATATTTATATGAAGAGTATGATCTTATAGTAGAAGGTTTTAACCCAAATGATAGTATTTATATTCCAGCTTTTGGAATTTGGATACCTGCGGTAACTTATCTGGATAAAAACGGTGAACCTTTGCAAGTTAATGGAGTGGGAGCAGATTTCTATCGTAGCCGTTATAATTACAGTTGGCGCAATAATAGCATTAGTGATCACTTCCAACTTGGTATGAACACTTACTATCAACATAAACTAAATTCGATGGTAGATATGGTGCTGGGTGGAGAACTGCGTAGATGGGTCGCAGATCACTATCGGAAACGTGAGAATTTTCGTCATCTGGGAGATTTGATCGGTTGGGAAGTGGATCCAACAACTGGAGATTCTACTGCTGTTTATGATGTGGAAGTATATGAAGAAGTTGATCGACAGTATGATGAGACATCATATGTTACAAATCTATCAGGTTTTGCCAGGTTCAGCATAAAGCCTATTGAAAAAATTAATATTATGATAGATGGTCAATTAGCAAGTTACAATTCTAAAGTGGAGGAAAATCAAATTGAGATCTATGATCTGGGAACTGGATTACCCACCGGATATTATTTCTATTCCACAAAAGATCTACCTTTAACAGATCCTAATACAGGTGAAACTATAATAGATTCCTTAACAGGTGAACCCGTGAAAAAGTTCGATGAAGATGATTACAAAAAAACTTATAATTTCTTTTCCCCAAAATTCGGTATAAATTACAATCTTTCGGAATATTTCAACCTTATGGCAAATTATTCAATTTCTTATAAAGAACCCAGAACAATGGAATGGTACAGCGGTTATGACGGACCCGATGGAAATCAGAGATATGAGGTAGATCTAGTAGGACAAGATAGTTTAGGACAATATTATGAATATATAGAAGAACATTTTTATGGTGAACTAAAACCGGAGAAGATCAATACAATGGAATTTGGCATAGGCTATAATGGAGCATATTGGGATATCAATGCCAATTATTATATCAGTGATTATGTTGATAAAATTGAGGTGGCAAATGTACCTGTTACAAACTACTATTATCATCCTGAAAATGATTCTATCGAAGTCAAACAGCGTGATGAAACATTGACCCTGAATGCCGGACAGGCACGTCATCAGGGATTGGAATTGAGTACTTCCGGCAAAATAGAAAACCTCGATGCATCTTTTTCATTAACTCTTTCCAAGAACAGGTGGACAGAAATGAATGTGGAACAAATATTCGGTGATTCTGCTAATGCTATGGTTGATAAGGTTGTTCCATTCTCTCCAGAAAAAATGGCAAACTTTTCTATAGGATATACTCTTTCTGAGCTGCCATTAAATGGGAAACTAAGAATTGGATTCACAGGTAAATATTGGGATGGTTATTATGCTAATTACACAAATGAATATTACAGCAATTACATTTATGATGGAGTAGAAAGTTACACAGCCGATACTCTTTCTGTAAAGGAATCTAAACTTCCTGCTTTTATTGAATTTGGAAGCAATATCAAATATTCATTTAAAATAGCTGGTAGAGATGCCTTTATACGATTGGATCTATACAATATAATGAATAAAAAAGATAACTACCTTTCTGCTAATGTTAGAGCAGATTATAATCGTGGTTATTTTAATGACGAAGGAGAATTCGTTGATGATTACCTGACCGGAAATTATACAATGTATGTTACTCCTGCACCTTTGTTTAACATGTTCCTGACAATGGAAATTAAATTCTAAATAAAACTGAAAAGGGGAAGCAGAAGCTTCCCCTTTTTATTTACCTGACAAGTTTATTCAGCTTTCTCTTTTTCTTCTCTCTGATTCAACTCAATCTTAATTTTTTCGATATTTAATATCGGATAAAAATCGCAGATATAATCCCGCACAGTAGTTTCAAGGTCTTTATTCTTCTCCAGGATTTCTTTGCTGAAACAAACACTAACTGTGTATTCATTCAGAGTGTAAGTAATATTGACTTCCGGTTTCTCCCCGATTACGTTTTCCAGATATTGCGGAAGAGTCTTATCCAGATCTATAGCTGCCCGGATTTTTTTATAAACCTTAAAACCTATATATCCAATTGTACCGATAAAGGCAATTTTCAACAACTTTCCAAAAGAACCTTTCATTTTTTACCTCCTGAGAAGGAGCATAATCTCTGCTTACTTCAGCAGGATCACTTTTTTCAAGCTTGTATAATCACCAAGATTGTCTCTGGCATCTGTTTTGAAGAAGTAGATACCACTGGCAACAGAAAGATTATTTTCGTCCGTTCCGTTCCAGGGAATGGTGTGCATCCCGGCAGGAAGGTTTCCGTTAACCAAGGTTTTCACTTTTTCACCTTTGATGTTATATACTGCCATCACAACTTTGCTTTCCTGTTTAAGGCTTAAAAGGGCATTGGTTTCGGGATTGAAAGGATTTGGATAACAGCCAAGGAATTGGCATGTAAGTTCAACTGTATTTTCATTTATAGAAACAACATCTATCAAATCATCTGGAGTTCTCGGATTGATTCCGTATTCGTCGAAGCCATAATCTACGCAACCTCTGATTATAGCCCATTCCATTCCAACTGTTATTACAATGGGTGGCACTACATTTTCCAATTGAAAAAAAGCATCATCGATCTGGCAGGGTATTGCTGACGTATCTGTAACATACCACTGTCCATATCCATCTTGAGCTTGTGTTACAATTACATCATTTAATTCAACTAAACATCCTTCATATTGTTCTGCAGTCGCGGCATCTACCAAATCAGCAGTTTGAATAACGATTGGCTCTGGAACTGGATAACCAGAACTAATAATTGTAACATTTGTAATATATGAAAGTTCAGTTAATCCCCAGTATTCACAAACCTCACCTGTAACTTCTACTAAATCACCTTGTTCAACAAGAAAATCATAGTTAAAAACAAATACACCTCTCCAAGCACCCCCTTCTGGTTCTGAAATAAAAAATCTATTTTCGTTTCCAGAAGTGTAATAACCAAACCCAGTTACAACTCCTTCTACTGTTACAGTTTGCCCCTCCAATGGTGAAGGATAAGTATTATCAGGTCCAGGGATTGTAGTGTATTGAATGTCATAAATTGTTGTAGCAAAAGCAACGGAAACCACAACTGAAAAAATTAAAAATAATAAAAATAACATCTTTCTCATTTTTACCTCCGTTTTTTAATATATCTATTTAACAAAATAGAAAGTGAAAAGTTTATTTGATATGTCAAGAATTATTATGTTATTTTAAAAAAAGATATTATTTTTTCATGAAATTAATTTACTTGACTTCTATAGTAGCAAAAGAGATTTTGATTGCGTTTCGAATGAGAAACCAGATGTGAATTAACAATTGTAAGGAGCAATTATGGAAAACAATGAACAACCAAATTTATTTGAAATGAATATGACACAATTGAAAAAGTTAGCAAATGAATTGGAAATTGATGATATTGCCGGATTAAAAAAGAACGATTTAATTCATAAGATTTTTGAGATACAAGCCACTCAGGAAGGATTAGCTTTTGTTTCCGGCTGCCTGGAAAAAGTGGAAGACGGATATGGATTTTTGCGTTTCCATAAAAACAATTATACACCCGGCAGAAACGATATTTATGTATCCAGTTCACAAATTAAAAGATTCGGATTAAAAAAGGGACACACTGTATCTGGACCAGCCCGGGCACCCAAAGAAGAAGAAAAATACTTTGCTTTGATCCGGGTTGATTCTACTAATTATGAAGCACCAAATACAGTAAGAGAAGTAAGATATTTTGATAAATTAACTCCCTACTATCCTGAAGAGAGATTAAATCTTGAAATTGAAAAAGATAATATTTCTACTCGGATTATTAATCTTTTCACACCTATTGGAAAAGGACAAAGAGGAATGATCGTTGCCCCTCCATATAGCGGGAAAACAGTGATACTCCAGAAGATTGCTAATTCGATCTTAACAAATCATCCTGATGTTTATGTTATTGTACTTCTGGTAGATGAACGCCCGGAAGAAGTTACGGAGATGAAAAATATTCTCATACCAACCAACTCGGAAGTAGTAAGTTCAACTTTTGATGAACAACCACGCAATCACATTCAAGTGGCTGAAATGGCACTGGCAAAAGCAAAACGCATGGTAGAATTAGGTAAAGATGTAGTTATAATGCTGGATAGTATAACCAGACTGGCTAGGGCTTACAATATGGCGCAACCTTCCAGTGGCAGAGTACTTTCCGGTGGTCTGGATGCCGGTTCATTGCATAAGCCTAAAAAGTTTTTTGGTGCCGCTCGTAACACTTTAGAGAGTGGAAGCCTAACCATAATTGCTACTGCGCTGGTTGATACTGGCAGCAGGATGGATCAGGTTATTTTCGAGGAATTTAAAGGTACAGGTAATATGGAACTTGTTCTAGATCGTTCGATCAGTGATTTAAGAATTTATCCTGCTGTTGACCTTGTAAAATCTGCAACCAGGCGAGAAGAACTTCTCTTGAGCAAAGAAGAAGTTTCAAGAATGTATGTTCTACGTAAATTCCTGAAAGGTATGAGTCCAATGGATGGCATAGAACTCCTTAAAAATAAAATGTTAGCTACAAAAAATAACGCAGAATTTCTTAGGGTAATGAGTAAGTAATGGAATTGCTTTCTCCTGCAGGGGATCTACATAAACTAAAATATGCTGTGTTGTATGGTGCCGATGCAGTATATACTGCCGGAACTCAATTTGGATTACGTGCCAAAAGTGGTAATCTTACCAGAGAAGAATTAAAGCAAGCGGTTGAATTTTGCCATAATAAAAAAAAGAAAATCTACATCACAGTAAACATATTCGCTCATAATAAAGATATAGATAAACTACCGGATTACCTGCAATTCCTTCAATTGATTGGAGTGGATGCTTTTATTATTTCTGATCCTGGTGTATTTTCTCTTGCCCGAGAGTTTGCACCGGAAATTCCCATACACATCAGTACACAGGCAAATGTAACCTCCTGGAAATCAGCTGAATTCTGGTTTCAACAGGGCGCCAAACGTATTATTCTGGCTCGTGAGCTATCCATTTCAGAGATTAAAAAGATCAGAAAAAAAATTCCGGATATCGAGTTGGAGATATTCGTGCATGGAGCCATGTGTATTTCCTATTCCGGTAGATGTCTGCTTAGTTCATTCCTGAATAACCGCAGTGCAAATCAGGGGTATTGCACCCAACCTTGCAGGTGGGAATATGGACTGGCAGAAAAAACTCGCCCAAATGAATTCTTTAATTTAGAAGAAGATGATTACGGTTCCTACATCCTGAATTCAAAAGATCTTTGTTTATTAGACAAATTAAGTGAAATCATAGATACCGGACTTGATAGTATAAAGATTGAAGGTCGTATGAAAAGCCATTACTATGTGGCTAATGTAACGCGAACTTATAAAAGTGCTATTAAACTGATTTCCGAAAACGAAAAAGTTCCGAATAATTTAAAAGAAGAACTTAATAAAGTAAGTCACAGGCATTATACTGAGGGTTTCTTTGATAGTTTCGATTCCGCAACCACCCAGTTTTATGAATCTTCTACTTACATAAGAGACTATCAATTTATCGGTGAAATTGTAAATACTAATAAGAAATCTATCTTTATTGCTATCCGGGCTAAATTCAATGTTGGAGATGAAATCGAGATCATCTTCCCTGATATGAACAGTGATCTTTCGCTTGAAATATCGAATCTTTATAATGAGGAAGGAGAACCTATTTCCTTTACCAAACCCAACACGATCGTTAGAATAGATATCGACAAAGAAATTCCCCCTTATGGAATTGTGAGAAAAAACATCCGGAAATAAAATAAATGAAAAAAATAATATTAATATTACTTATACTGGTTTCAATTAATCTGTTCTGTCAGGACAATACGGCATTGAAGCAGCTTTTCGAAAAAGCTAAAGAAAGCAATGAGCAAAGCAAATTCATTCCAATTTATGAAAATCTATCAGCAAATTATCTGGATTCCTATTATGGTCAATTAGCACTTCTGGAACTAGCAAAGATTTATGTTCTGGAAAGAAAATACAGCAATGCAATAAAGTCTTTGAAAATGATTCATCATCAAGATATCGCAGATAAGCAATACTGGCTGGCAAAAGCATATTTAAAAGAAGATAAATTGCAGCTTGCTGTTGTATCTGCCCAGATATTTATTTCCGAATCGGATGATAACGATAAGATCGAAAATGCGTATTTCATCATTGCAGAAGCCTATATCCAACAAAATATGTACAAGCGCGCATTTAATACACTGGAAACACTGCGAACTTCCAAATATATTAATAATAATATTCCTCTTCTTCATTTTAAAATGGGAAATTGTAAAGAATTCATGGGAAAATATGATGATGCTTTAATGTTTTACAAAAAACTGAAAAAGGATTTTCCATATCACCAGTACAGCTATCTGGCGGAAGACAGGTTATTTGAACTGAAAAGCGATAACAAGATCAATGTCTCTCTTTCTAATATAAATTCTTATCGGCAGAATGAACCAAAACAGGAAACCGAAGTAGCAACCGGAGAATATAAAGTATATTTACAGGTAGGAGCTTTCAGCTCGGAAGAGAGAGCTATAAAACTGGGTAAAAAAGTAAAACAAATAGGTTATGATTTTATTGTCTTCTCAAAGATAAAAGATAACAATAAATTATTTGTGGTGGCTGCAGGGCCTTTTGAAAAAGATAAGAAATTAAAAGAAGCAATGAAGAAACTGGAAAAAAATGATTTGAAATCTTATGTAATAAAAAGATACTAATGAAAAAAACGAAGAAGCTCACTCCCATGCTGAAGCAGTTCCTGGATATCAAGAACCAGCATCCAGATAAACTTATCCTGTTCAGGATGGGTGATTTTTATGAGACTTTCTTCGATGATGCCAAAGTTGCTTCCAAAGTACTGGGTATTACACTTACAGCCAGAAATAAAAAAGCAGATGATCCCATTCCACTTGCCGGTTTTCCTCACCATGCCTTGAATAATTACTTAGATAAACTAGTGAAATGCGGTCTTAAAATTGTTATTTGTGAACAGATGGAAGATCCTAAAAAAGCTAAGGGACTTGTTAAAAGAGGAATAATCGATATTATTACTCCGGGTTCCATAATAGATGGTCATCTTATTGATAAAACAGATCATAATTACCTGGCTTGTGTATTTCTTCATGAAAAAAATGATCAGTTGGGTTTTTCGGTAATTGATGTTTCAACGGGTGATTTTCTGTTCACCGAACTTGGAAAATCTCAACTTAAAAATGAATTAATGCGCTTGAAACCTGCAGAAATAATAATCGCAGATACAGAAGTTGAAGCATTGATAAATAAGAAAGAATTAGAATATGACCCAACAATAACGATTTTTGACAGTTGGTATTTTGAACCTGACGAAGCTGAAAGAGCATTAAAAGATCATTTCGGAACTTCTACATTGGAAGGTTTTGGAACCCAGAATAAACCTGCAGGTACTACCGCTGCCGGCGCAGCACTTTCATATATTAAATCACTGAAAAATGAGCAATTAAAACATATCAGCCAACTCAGATATTATTCTCTGGAAAACTTCATGCAGCTTGATGAAATATCACGCCGCAACTTAGAATTGACCCACTCTATCCGTTATGGAAGCAATTTTGGAACATTAATTTCCATCATCGATAAAACAGAAACACCTATGGGTGCCAGAAAACTCAAGGACTGGCTTCTCAATCCTCTCATCGATCTTGAACAGATAAATTCCAGACTGGATGCGGTTGGATGTTTTAAAGAAAATATTGCATTTACAAATGATCTGCGTGCAATCCTGAAAAATATCGGTGATCTGAGCAGGATAATCAGTAAAATAGGAACTAAACGAGTAAATCCGCGAGATGTAATAGCTTTGAAAAACTACTTGGAAACAGCTCCTTTGATCTCTGATCTGCTCCAGGAATTTAACGATCCCCTTATCTGTCGTACAAAAAATGATATTCGGGATTATTCTGATATCCTGAACCTGATAGATTCTGCTATCTGTGAAGAACCAGCACTTCTCATCACCGACGGAAATATTGTAAAAGACGGATACAATCAAGATCTTGATGAACTGAGAGAGATAAGTAAAAGTGGTAAAGGCTGGATAGCAAAACTGGAAAACGAAGAAAGAAAAAGAACCGGCATTTCTTCCTTGAAAGTAAATTACAACAAGGTTTTTGGCTATTATATTGAAGTTACAAAAACGCATAAAGATAAAGTTCCTGATTATTATATTCGCAAACAGACGCTGGTAAATGCAGAACGCTTTATCAGTCCCGAATTAAAAGAATACGAAGCAAAAGTATTGGGCGCAGAAGAACGGATAAAAAATTTGGAATATGAGATTTTTTCCGAAATTCGTGAGCAGCTTTTCGACAAAGTTGAATTAATGCAGAAGTACGTTGAAGTCATATCGCAGGTAGATGTGCTGGCAAATTTAGCTTTTATTGCCTATCAAAACAATTATATCAAACCCAGCTTCAATACTGATGGACTGGTTGAAATAAAAGGAAGCAGACATCCGGTTATAGAGCAACTTCTGGAGAATGAAGAATTCATTCTAAATGATGTAACTCTGGATGATCAAAACAACCTGATATCTCTTATTACCGGTCCCAATATGGCAGGAAAATCTACTTATCTGCGGCAGGTTGGACTTTTAGCAATTATGGCACAAATGGGAAGTTTCATTCCGGCAGAATCTGCTAATATTCCTGTTTTTGATAAAGTATTTACCCGGGTTGGAGCTTCCGATAACCTGGCTATGGGTCAAAGCACATTCCTGGTGGAAATGATAGAAACAGCCAATATTCTTAATTCAGCTACACCTCGTTCACTTATTCTTCTGGATGAAATAGGGCGCGGCACCAGCACATTTGACGGATTAAGTCTGGCCTGGTCTATTGTGGAACATATCCATAATAATTCAAAGATCTCTGCAAAAACGCTTTTTGCTACTCATTACCACGAACTCACAGAATTGGAGAATGTGCTATCCAAAGTTAAGAACTTCAATATTGTAGTAAAAGAATGGAACGATAAAGTAATATTCTTAAGAAAGATCGAACGTGGTTCTGCAGACCAGAGTTATGGAATTCAGGTAGCCCGGCTAGCTGGTATTCCAGCTAAAGTAATCAAGCGTGCGAAGCAAATATTGCACAACCTGGAAGAACACGAATTAAGCCCGCAAGGTCTTACCGCTACAGCAAAAAGACAACTTGCCAGGAATACTGATCAAATAGACATTTTCGATGCTATCATTGAAAAAGCAGATCAGAAAAATGAAATACTGGAAGAAATCAAAGAGCTCGATGTTGAAAATTTAACACCTATGGAAGCAATAAATAAACTCTCAGAACTGAAAGATAAATTGTAATATCGGATGATAATATGGATTATAAGAATCTAACTTCTCCCTGTGGATTGGATTGCTGGAATTGTATTATGTATCTTTCTAAAGATAACAAAGCAATTCGCAAGATGCTATCAAAAAAAATGAATCTTCCTGAAGATAAAGTTTCGTGCCCCGGATGCAGGAATTCAAATGGTATAATAGATTTCCTCGATATGACCCAGCCCTGTAAAGTATATAAATGTATCACTAAAAAACAAATTGATCTGTGCTCTGAATGTAATGATTTTCCCTGTGAAAATCTTCAACCTTATGCACAACTCGCAGATAAAAGACCCCATAATATAAAAGTGTTCAATCTCTGTTT
Organism: Candidatus Cloacimonadota bacterium; assembly: GCA_030621085.1. Taxonomy (GTDB): domain Bacteria; phylum Cloacimonadota; class Cloacimonadia; order Cloacimonadales; family TCS61; genus JACNIV01. The sequence goes on from JAUXIJ010000050.1 coordinate 11,308, forward strand.
AATAAAAAAAATGGGTCTGGAAAATTGGGCAAAAACAAAAGCGAAATCTGTTAGAGAAAGTTATTTTTCTGGAAAGCTGGAATTATAAATGATAATCGTAAGTGCCTGCCTTGTAGGAATTAACTGCAGATATGACGGTAGAAATAATGCTGATCAAAAAGTTATTGAAATGGTAAGCAAAGGTTTTGCCATCCCTGTATGCCCCGAACAGTTAGGTGGGTTAGCTACACCCAGAATTCCTGCAGAAATCATCGGAAAAAAAGTTATTAATAAAAATGGTGACGATGTTACCGGTTATTTTAAGAAAGGTGCTTGGGAAACATTACAAATAGCTAAACTGGCAAATTGTCGGAAAGCAATATTAAAGCAGAATTCTCCGTCCTGCGGGTATGGCAAAATTTATGATGGCACTCATACTGGAAAGATCATCGCCGGTAAAGGTACTACTGCAAAACTACTGGAAGATAACGGAATAAAAATTATCACAGAGGAAGATCTGTAATAAAAAATGCCGGAACTCTACGCTCCGGCATCAATATTCATTTGGACAAAATTCTCAATAACTATTTATAAACTATTTGCCCTTTTTCTTGTGTCTGTTCTTACGAAGTCTTTTTTTACGTTTGTGATTACTGATCTTGTATCGTTTCCTCTTTTTTCCACAGGGCATTAATCCTCCAGGTGCCTATTATAGCTTATCTTGATTAGCTTCGTTGACTTCGTCTTTGAAAGCTCTTGAGAATTTAAAAGTAGGAACAACTCTTGAGGGAACCTGCACTTTCTCTTCTGTTTTTGGATTGCGACCAATACGCTCTTTGCGAACTTTAAGTTTAAAAGTACCAAATCCTCTGATCTCGATGTGCTTACCGTCTTTCATAGAATCTTTTACTGCTTCCAGAAAAGCGTCAACTGCAAGTGCTACATCTTTACGAATAATACCTGTTTCAGCCGAAACTGATCTAACTAAATCTGCTTTTGTCATAATTTATTTCTCCTTCTTAATTTTTTAACGCTATTCCTTCTCTAAAAACAGCTTTTTTCTGTCAAGCACTTTTTATGTAACTTAATAAAAATAAGTATCTTACAGGAAAACTAATGCATCTTATCCAATTTCAGGTCGCTTTTTGCCTAATTAAAGCTGATTAAAATCAATAAATCGCAACCTTTCTTATACGTGTGAACCCTCTATTATACAGCTATTTATTTATTGACAGCAATAAAGTTAATTATTATTTGGATGAGTTTGAAATTATTTAAGTTAAGGAATAATGATGAATAACATAAAGTTCGGATTAATCGGTTGTGGTCGTATTTCAGCTAAGCATTTTGAAGCAATTGCACAAATCGAGAACGCTGAAATTATTTCCTGCTGCGACATTATAGAAAAAAAAGCCAAAGAAGCTTCCAAAAAATATAACATAAAAATTTACTATAAAGATTATAAAAAAATGCTGGATACAGAAAAGCTCGATGCCGTTCTTATTTGTACCCCCAGTGGATTACATCCCCAGATGGGTATCGAAGCTGCCAATCGTAAAATCCATGTTATAACCGAGAAACCCATGGCCATTACCCTTAAATCTGCAGATGAACTTGTTAATGCCTGTGATTTGAATGAAGTTGAACTTTTCGTGGTTAAACAGAATCGCCTTAATCCTTCTATCCAACTTCTGAAAAAAGCTATCGATAAAGGCAGGTTTGGAAGATTATTCAGTGCAAATGCCACAGTTCGATGGACTCGACCACAAAATTATTATGACATGTCAAAATGGCGTGGTACATGGGAATTCGACGGTGGAGCATTTATGAATCAGGCTTCACATTATTTTGATCTTATCAACTGGTTAATGGGTCCGGTGGAGTCTGTAATGTCTTTCACTGCTACATTAAATCATGATATCGAAACCGAAGACCAGGGAGCTGGCATCATTCATTTCAGGAATGGAGCTATTGGAGTGATTGAAGTAACTATGAATACTTATCCTAAAAATTATGAAGGTTCAATTACGATAATGGGTGAAAACGGTACTGTGAAAATTGGTGGAGTAGCCGTGAATAAAGTTGAACACTGGGAATTCAAAGACTACGATGACGATGATAAACTGATCGAAACAGTAGAAACCAACCCCACCAGCGTTTATGGATTTGGTCATTTGGGATACTTGAAAGATGTAGTGGAAGTACTGCAGGGAAATGGTAAACCAAAAACCGACGGTCGCAGTGGCAGAAAATCTTTGGAACTGATCCTAGCTATGTATGCCTCTGCCAGAACCGGCAAGAAGATAGCTATTCCACTAAAGAGTTAAAATCCAAAAAAAAAGAGGTAAATTTTGCTAATTCAAGAGTACTTTAAAACCCGAAGAGAAATATTAGAAAAAGCTTTAGATTATTACCTTGCACCTTCAGATGAATATCCATCTCAACTCCATGAAGCCATGAGGTATAGTATATTCAATGGTGGTAAAAGACTTCGTCCTATCCTGTTTTTTGCCACCTACGAAATGCTTATCGGTCGGAAGAATGTTAACCGGCTGGAGAGATTACTTCCTGCGGCATGTGCTTTGGAAATGGTTCATGCAGCTTCCCTCATCCACGACGATCTACCCAGTATTGATAATTCCAGCGAACGAAGAGGAATGGCAAGTTGTCATATAAAATTCGGCGAAGCAACCGCCATTATGGCTGGTGATGCCCTTCTAACAAAAGCGATAGAAGTTCTTACTGATATCAAAAATAAAAATGTAGCCATCGCCTGCATCCAGTTACTTACAAGAGCTATATCCACTCGCGGAATGATAGGCGGACAGGCAGTGGATATTCTTTCTGCAAAAAAGAAAATTAATATAAATACTCTTCGCTATATTCACCTGAAAAAGACAGGGGCTCTGCTACAGGCAGCAGTAGAACTTGCCTGTATTATCTACGACGCAGAAGAGAACACAACCATCACTCTTGGTAACTTTGCCCTCAATCTCGGCTTGGCTTATCAGGTAGTTGACGATATTCTGGATGAAGTTGGAAGTTTTGAGGTTCTTGGTAAGGAACCGGGTGAAGATTCACGTAATTATAAAGCAACATATCCTTCACTTATTGGTTTGGAAAAATCCAAGAAGATCGCAGAAAAACTTCTACGCGATTCTTATAATATGATTAAAAATATGAAAAATAATGATGTTTTAATCGAATTTGTTTATATGATAAAAGAAAGGTTACCATAACTATCTATGCCTTACTTAATGATCATCAGACCTCTTAACTGCCTTTTTGTTGCTTTTTCAGTTTTTTTTGGTGCTTTTTACCATAGCAACTTTGACAATTTTTCTCCTGTTTTATTCGCCATGATCTCTGCTTCTATGATCGCAGGGGCAGGTTATGTGATCAACGATTTCTACGATTTACCGATAGATTCGGTGAACAAACCAGAGCGGGTTCTTCCTTCAGGAAAAATCAATCCAAAAATTGCTTACATATTTTCTTTAATGCTTTTCATTTTGGGCATCGCAATCAGTTTTCTTACACAGAATATTTTTTGTGTTTTTTTCGCTGTTTTCAATAGTCTCCTTTTGTTTCTCTATGCCAGATTCTTTAAGATGAGTTTCTTAACAGGAAATTTCCTAGTGGCGTTTGCAGCAGGAAGCACATTCATTTATGGTGGCTTGAGCGGTGAAAATCTGATAAACGGAGTGATCGTGGCACTTTTTGCATTTCTCTATACTTTAATAAGAGAATTCATTAAAGATGGAGAGGATATTGAAGGTGATTCCAAAGCAGGAGCAAACACCATGGCTGTGCTGTATGGTAGAAAGAATTCTGTTTTAGTTTCCATAGTACCTGCACTGGGAATCATTGTGTTTACATATTATCTCTTTCAGTTGGAACTTATGAAATTAGCTACATTTATCATGATGAATCTGCTTATTTTTATACCATTAGTACTTTTTATTATTTATTTACTATTGAATATCAATAGAAAATGTTTCTCAAGGATATCGTCTTTAATAAAAATAGATATGTTTTTACTCTTAATAATTTTATGGGTTGGATAAAATGAAAATGTATAAAAAGCTTTTGGAATTAGCAAAAAAACAAGCAAACTATTTTTGCTTGATCGATCCGGATAATCTCTCCAATGAAGAAGCAGTGCATTTCGCCAGGTTAAGCGAAGAAAATGGCGCCGATGGGCTCTTGGTTGGTGGCAGTCTGATGATCAACAACCGTTTTGAATCGAATCTAAAACAAATAAAAGAGAATGTGAAAATTCCCGTTTTCATCTTCCCGGGCATCTTTAATTTTGTTTCTCCTTATGCAGATGCGCTTCTATTACTCAGCGTAATCACCAGCCGTAATCCGCAAATGCTTATCGGTGAGCAGGTGCGTGCTGCTCCACTAATCAAACATTACGGATTAGAAGCTATCGGAACAGCTTACATGCTTATTGAATCAGGAAACAATACATCGGTTCATTTCATGAGCGGCAGCATGCCATTACCCCGTACAAAGAACGACATCGCCGTGGCTCACGCTCTAGCCGGTGAATATCTTGGCATGAAACTTATCTACATGGATGCCGGAAGCGGCGCAAAATATCCTGTAAGCGACGAAATGATAACTGCTATTCGACAAAATGTTTCTCTTCCAATTATTCTGGGTGGAGGTATAAAAAGCCCCGAGATCGCAGCTCAGAAAGCTAAAGCCGGTGCAGATTTTATAGTAACAGGAAATATACTTGAAAATAACCTGAATCCAAAATTGATCAGGGAATTTGCAGACGCAATACACAGTATAAAAAGATAATGATCGATATCCACACACATATTCTCCCCGGTTGCGACGATGGTTCACCGGATATGGAAACGTCTTTGAAGAAGATCAGGAAAATGGCAGAAGCAGGAATTGATGGCATTGTTCTAACACCTCACTTTCTCAGGAATCAATATCATAACACTTCCAATGTGACAACCGGAATTTTCAAAGAATTAAAAAACCAGCTAACAAAAGAAAATATTCCCGTAAACATCTATCAAGCTGCAGAAGTCTACCTGGATAGTAATATAAAAAAGGATATCGAAAATGAAAAGCTGGTTATTGCTGATACTAATTATGTTCTGGTAGAAACCAATTTAACCGGTTTCCCTTCGAATCTATATGATATTTTATATGAACTTGTAAAAAGCAGTTATCGACCTATTTTAGCACATCCCGAACGGTATGCTGATATTATAAACAATCCATCCTCTGCAGAGGACCTTGTACATCGAGATATTTACCTGCAACTGAATGCCGGCAGTCTGATCGGACATTATGGGAGATCGGTGAAAAATGCAGCTTGGTATCTTCTGGAAAAAGGGTTTACACATTTTCTTGCTTCCGATGACCACTGCAAAAGTGAAAATTACTGTCTCCCTGCCGCCATGGATGAAATCAGGAAACAGATCGATGATTACACCGTAAAACTTCTCACAGAGATCAATCCAAAGAAAATGTTGAACAATGAAAAGATAGATTACTTTTATCTTGAATCCACAGAAGATGCACCGAAAGGTTTATTAAACAGGATTTTTAGATAAATGAGCGAAAAAATATTAATTACAGGAAGCAGCGGCTTCATCGGCAGGAATGTTCTGCGTCAGCTTTTGCAGAAGAAATACGAGATAACGGCATTGATACGACCATGTACAACTGCTGCCCGAATTGCAGAATTCACAGTGGATGTTAAATTCGTAGAAATCGATCTTGCCAATATCCTCAAACTGAAAACATTCATGGAAGCAAACACATTTGATACGATCATTCATATCGGGGCGTTGAGAGGTGGTAGAAAATGTTCGAAAGCAAATTATTTCGATACAAATGTGAATGCAACCGAGCAGCTTGTATTAAATGCACAACAGCATAATTCGAAATTTATTTTCTGCTCATCGGTGGGTGTATTCGGGGCAATTCCGCTGGAGCTTCCTGCCAACAATTCAACCAAAAAACAACCGGATAATTACTATCACTTCACAAAGATCAGGGCAGAATCCATTATTCAGAAACACGTTATGTATGGTTTAAAAGCAGCAATAATACGACCTGCCATCACATATGGTATCGGAGATTTCGGATTTCCATATACACTTATTAAACTTATTGATAAAAAACTGCTCTATTTCCCAGATTCCGATGTGAGAATTCATCTGACCGATGTGGAATTATTGTCCCAGGCATTTTTGAAATTAACGGAATCCGATTTCACTCCGGGTGTACAATATAATGTTGCAGACAAAGAACCGGTTGAATTGCACGAATTGGCAAATTTCATAAGTAAAGAACTGCGTGGGCAATCCTATCCCGTTAAGAAAAATATCGATATGAAGTATTTTCGGAGAGGAGAAAAAATCTCACGCTTCTTTAAAAACGAACTCTGGACAGCACGGTTTGAACTGATCTCCAGAAGCTGGTATTACGATACCATCGATGCTTACAATGATCTGCTGATAAAGCCAATCAAAACGATTCCGAACTTTAAGATAGTGACCGACTGGTATAAGCAACCAAAAACCAAGAAGTAGAAATTACAAAATGGCAATTCCGATCTTAAAGAACTGGAAGACTTACTTCACTAACTCCGATGAAGGGTTGGGATCATCTTATGAAAGGATCGTTCTGAATAACAAGCTGGCTATCCTATGCAAACATTTTCATATTAAGAAAGCACTGGAAACTCCCTCTTTTGGTTTTACCGGTTTATCCGGTATAAATAGTGTTTTTCTGGCAAAACATGGAATCGATATAACATTGATGGATAACAATAAATCCAGGATCGGGCTGATAAAAAAAATCTGGAATGAATTGAGTTTACCGGTTAATATCCAATATTCTTCCGATTTCAGAAAGCTTCCTTTTGAGAATAATACTTTTGACCTGAGTTGGAATTTTTCTGCTTTATGGTTTGTAGAAAATCTATCTGATTTCCTGGCAGAATTAAGCAGAGTCACTACAAAAGCCATATTTATCTGCATTCCAAACCGAAGCGGATTGGGTTACACTTTTCAGAAAATGCAAGGTAAGAAAGAACTGAAAACTCAATTAAAAGAGAAAAATATTATTCCCAATAATTTTATTCGTGAACTGAGAAAACTTGGCTGGATGTTGATAGATAATAAATTCATCGATTGCCCTCCCTGGCCGGATATTGGCATGCCGAAGGAAAAATTCCTGAAGATATTTGGCTTACACAATCTTCAGAAAAAAAAGAACCACACACCCATCTCGATTATGGATTATTACTCAGGAAAAAACCCGCAATTCCCGGAAGAGATGATAAAACATTACTGGTTCGAAAAAAAAGCACCTTCATTTATTAAACATTTCTGGGCACATCACAAATATTTTCTATTTATACCTGCAAAAGAGAAATGAAAAACAAAAGAAATTGGTTGTTCGGAACATTGCTGGGAATAATTTTCCTGGTAGCCTGGCTGCGCATCGTTGATTGGAATGAGTTTGTTCACTATCTGAAAAACTTTAAATTAACCAAAGCAATTCTATTTTCTTTCTTTTATATTTTTGCTTATTTCCTGAGAAGTTTAAGATGGAAGATAATACTGAACCCGATCCATAAAATGAAATGCACCGAAAGTTTTATGCTTTTTATGACGGGGCTGCTGGTAAATTACATAATTCCGGTAAGAGCAGGTGAACTTGCAAAATCCATAATTCTGAAGAATAAATACAAAGTTAGAATATCAAAAAGTCTGCCCTCGGTTTTCATAGACAAAATTACCGATCTCTTCCCTATTATCCTGATCATGATCTTGATTCCCATCATTACAGTAAAATTGAACACAACCCTTTCTATAATCATTTGTACATTGTTCCTGATATTTTTAGGATTTATTGCTTTCTTGTTCTTTGCCGTAAATCACAGGCAAAAAGCTGTAGATTTATTACATCTCATACTTAAAATCTTACCTGGAAAATACAGAGAAAAATTCGAGGTTTTTTTTGAGAATTTCGTTGATGGCATGGCTATTATGAAAGGTAGATTCTTTGATAATATCCTGGTATACATAATTACACTATTAGCTGTATTTTCTGAAGCTGTTTATATTTATGCTGTTTTCAAGGCGTTTGGTGCGGAGATCAGCTATCCTAAGATCCTTTTTGGTTATACCTTAATGAACCTTACATATATTTTACCTACACCTCCAGCTCAGATCGGATCGAATCAATTTATGTGGGTACTTATCTTTTCTTTTGCCCTGGGTGTGAATGAAAATCTTACCAGTGCTGCCGTTACATTTTCTCATTTATTAACTTCGATCTGGATTTTTTTGACAGGTGCAATTTCTTTGCTTGCCTTAAAAATCAGATTTCATGAACTTGTACCCAGTAAAAATAATTAGAGGTTAAAATGTCGAATAAAAATATGGATGTCCTGGAAAAACTTGCAGTTACCAAACAAAAGATAACTTCAGAAGTTGGAAAAGTAATCGTGGGTCAGGATGCAATTGTCGAACAATTTCTGATCGCTCTTTTTTCGAACGGTCATTGCTTGCTGGAAGGTGTACCGGGATTGGCAAAAACACTTCTCGTTTCTACAATGGCAAAAGCATTGAATATGAAATTCAGCCGCATTCAATTCACACCAGACCTGATGCCATCAGATATTACCGGTACAGACATCCTGGCAGAAGATAAAACCGATGGCAAAAGATACTTTGAATTCATTAAGGGTCCGGTTTTTGCTAATATTATTCTGGCAGATGAGATCAACCGGACTCCACCCAAAACACAGTCTGCTTTATTACAGGCCATGCAGGAATACCAGGTTACAGCCGGTAATGAAACTTATGATCTGGAAAAACCGTTCCTGGTGCTTGCTACTCAGAATCCTATCGAACAAGAAGGTACTTATCCCCTTCCGGAAGCTCAATTGGATAGATTCATGTTTTACTTAAATATAGATTATCCCTCTTATGAAGAAGAGAAAGATATCGTAAAAAAAGACCCTGTGAATTTAACCGATACCCTGGAACCGATCTTATCGGCACAAGAAATTATCGAAATTCAAAATGCGATAAAACATATTCCTGTGAGTGAGCACGTCTTTGATTTTGCAGTTAAACTGGCTCGTTCTACCAGACCGCAATACAAAGAATCTCCCGACTTTATAAAAAAATGGGTGAATTGGGGTGCAGGACCACGTGCTTCTCAATATCTTGTTTACGCAGCCAAAACAAGGGCTGCACTTAACAACCGTTTAACTCCTTCAATTGACGATGTCAAATATATTTCCCGAATAGTATTACAACACAGGATTATAGTTTCTTTCGCTGCTGAAGCGGAAGGACTGCAATCTAAAGATATAATAAAAAAATTAATCTCCCTTCAAAAATAAAAATAACTTGCGTTTTTGCCTACGAAAATTATTCTTTCCATAAGTTTTATTGCCTGTAAATATTTATGGGGATAAAGGTGAGTGTAAGAAAAAAAAGTTAAGCACTTTAAAAAACTAATAAGGAGAGTAAAATGGACAAACAAGTGAATAAGTATGCAGACCTCAGTAAGCAGATTTACAAATTATGTTCCAAAAAGGAAATGATCCGACGTAAATGCCTTAACCTGGGCAGAATGGAATGTGACCTTTTAAATTATTTAACTACTATCAAAAAGCCAGTATGTATGAATGATCTATCGGTAGAAATGAAAGTTTCTCACAGCAGGATAACAAGAATAATTGATACTCTGGTTAAAAAGAAACTTGTAAAAAGATTTCCTTCCAAACGAGATAGAAGAAGCTGGTTAGCCGAAGTAACCGAAAAAGGCAGAAAAACAAACAAACAGACCCTTCTTGACTTTATGAATCTTCAGGAAGACTTGATCAGCAAACTGAAGAAAGACAATCCTGAAGCTATATATAAGAATGTGAAGTTATATGTAGATTCATATCTGGAAGCCTTAATGGAGAAAGAAGCGGAATAATGAAGCAAACTTCTATTGCAAATTGGTTAGGTAAGATGGCTTTCGATATCGAATTGAATGACCATCACTTAACTATAGATGCCGATCCAAAAGTGGGTGGAGAAAACAAAGGACCAAGACCCAAAGGTCTGCTTTTAAGTAGCCTTGCCGGTTGTACAGGAATGGATGTTGTTTCTATTCTTAAAAAAATGAAAGTGGAAGATTATGAGCTAAGTCTTAACGTGGATGGTGAACTCACGGAAGAACATCCCAAGATATACCATACAATTAATCTTAACTACATTTTTACTGGAAAAGATTTGCCTACAGAAAAGCTTAAAAGGGCAGTGGAACTTTCAGAAACCAGGTATTGTGGTGTAACTGAAATGCTTAATAAAGCAGCAACAATAAATTCAAAAATCATTGTTAATGGAGATGAGATTAAATGAAACGATCTATATTCATAATAGCTATTCTAACTTTGTTATTCATTAATGCCAGCGCAGAAAATAAAGATAACATAAATGATTTGACCTGGCTGAACAATCTCGAAAAAGCCCAAGAAATCGCAAAAGAAAAAGGATTACCCATTTTTGTTGATTTTACTGGATCTGATTGGTGTGGCTGGTGCTTCAAACTGCGTGACGAAATCTTTTCACAGGAAGAATTTATTCAGTATTCCACTGCAAATCTTGTTCTTGTTAAATTAGACTTTCCACGGGATATTCCACAAACAAAAGTGACAAAAGCCTATAATGAAAATTTAGCCAGAAAATACGAAATAAGAGGTTTCCCGACCATACTGCTCCTAAATTCTAATGGACAGGTAATTGCTCAAACCGGATATCAATACGGGGGAGCAGCAAAATACGTTGAACATTTGCAAGAGCTATTAGAGGCAGGTAAGTTATGAAAAAATTAATTTTGTTATTGAGTATAAGTTTAGCTGTTTCTTTATTCTCTATTCCGATGGAAGATCTTGCAAAAGCAGATAGTTTGCGAGATATAAATGAATATCATTCTGAACTCGAAGAGCTTACAAAATTAGTTGAAATATTTCCGAACGATCATGAACTATACTGGCGTATTGCACAAGCTCATTTCGATATTGCAGATCAGACAGATGACGAGGAAATTCATAAAAAACACTTCTATCCCGGATTTGAAGCGGCTAAAATGGCTCTCGAACTCGCTCCGAACGCAGCTCGCGCAAATCATTGGTATGCTGTTCTCATCGGGAAAATTGGCATTCTGGAAGGCACAAAACAGAAGATCATCAATTCTTATGATGTGGAAATATACGGATTACGTGCACTGGAACTCGACCCGACTTATGACGGCACACTGCATTTAATGGGACAGTGGCATTACAAACTAGCCGATCTCAGTTGGTTTGAACGTACTATAGCAGGAATTGTTTATGAAACTCCGCCAAAAGCAAGCTTTGAAGAAGCAGACACGTTCTTTCGTAAAGCAATTGTTGCAAAACCGGATGAAGTTCGCCACTATCTTTGGCTGGGCAAAACTCTTCTGAAACTGAAAAATAAAGAAGAAGCAAAAGAATTTTTACAAAAAACAATTGAAATGCAACCGCTCGACGATGCAGATAAACTAATGCAGAGGGAAGCGGAGAAATTATTGAAAAAAGTTTAGAATAAACAGAAAATAGTTGATGGAATATGAATCCCTACTATTCCCTTTTAGTTAAAAGGGAACATGAGATGCCGCAGAAAGAAGTTTCTTCTTGCTATTCTACGTTTCCCTTTCGCTGAAAGGGAACTACAAAGGATTCCGA
>JAUXIJ010000103.1 GCA_030621085.1 Candidatus Cloacimonadota bacterium
AAACCGGGAAATTTCAAAATTACTATCAGGAAGAAAGCACGATATGTGAGCCTGGAAGCCTGTCTTGGCTGTGGAATGTGTTATCCTGTCTGTCCGGTTGTACTTAAAAATGAATGGGAAGAAAATCTGATGGATAAAAAGGCAGTTTATGTTCCCTGTTCCGGCTCACTTCCCAATGTTCCTGCCATCGATGCTTCTGAGTGCCTTCATCTTAATGGAAAAGATAAAAGCTGTAATAAATGTGTGGAAGCTTGTATGTTCGGTGCGATAGACTTTTCCCAGAAAGATGAGGAACTCGAACTCGATATTACCGGAATAATCGTTGCCACTGGTTTTGAATTGTTCAATGTTCAGGAATTGGAAAATCTTGGGTATGGGAAATATCCCGGAGTTTATACTGCATTTGAATTTGAACGATTATTTGCTTCAAATGGTCCCACAGAGGGAAAGCTTTTTCTTCGTGATTCGGAAAAGACTCCGGACTCAGTTGCTATCGTTCATTGCGTTGGAAGAGATGAAGTAGGTTATTGTTCTAATATCTGCTGTATGTCTTCTTCCAAACACGCCCGTTTTATTAAACACAATTTGCACGATGCAAAAATCTATAATATTTATTCTGATATTTGCCTTCCGGACAAATCATATCAAAAATTCTTTGATGAAACAAAGTCACACGATTCGAAATTTATTTTCCAGTCTGACAGAAAGAAGATGAATATTTCCAAAAAAGATGGGAAATTAGAAGTTTCTTATTTTAATGGAAAAGAAACGAAAGAATCGATCCTGGTTGATATGGTGATCCTGGCAAATGCCCTGCGACCTTCCGATACGATCGAAGAATTGTCAAAAGCATTAGAAATAAAGCGCGACTCTTTTGGATTTATAGAAACCGAGTCTTCAAATCTTGGTTCTGTGGAAACTTCCAGATCCGGAATTTTTGTGGCAGGATGCGCTGAAGGACCCAAAGATATTCAGGGTTCGGTAATACAATCGGAAGCTGCAGTAGCAGGAATTTTATCGATGCTTGATCGGTAAGCCGAAGGAAAAAAAATGAGTGAAAAAATAGGAATTTATGTTTGTGAGTGTGGTCCGAACATCGCTTCAAAAGTTGATATTGAAAAGATAATGGATGAAATTTCCAAACTCGAGGATTTCAAAGATAAAGAACTTGTAGTAAAAAACCACAAACTTCTTTGTTCTAACGAAGGAAAAGAGTTTTTGGAAAAAGAGATAAATGAAAACAAGTTAACTCATCTTGTTTGTGCTGCTTGCTCACCGCGAGATCACGACACAACTTTTATAAATGTCTGCAAAAAAACGCAGTTGAATCCGTATTTATATAGGATTGTGAATATTCGCGAACATTGTGCCTGGATAATTCCCGATAAAGAGGAAGCAACCCGCAAAGCCATTCAATATATTCACGCAGGAATGAACCGGGTTTTATACCAAGATTCGCTTTTTGAAAAGGAATTGGACAGCAATCCGGATGTTCTGATTATCGGCGGAGGAATTGCCGGAATGGAAGCGGCATTGAATCTTGCCGGTGAAAAGAGAAAGGTTTTCCTGATAGAAAAGGAAGAAAATCTTGGTGGGAAAGCTGTATTTCTGCCGGAACAAAAGATCTCTGATGTTCAAAAAAATAATAATATAAAGGTTTTCACAAAAACGGTTCTGGATAAACTCATTGGTTTTATGGGAAATTTTGAGATTGTTTTAAGAAGCACTGAAAACCCGGATGAAACAACAGAATTATTAGCAGGAGCAGTTGTAGTTGCAACCGGATATGAATTTTTCGATTCAAAGAAACTTCCTGCATTCAAATTTGAAGATAAAGATGATGTTATCAATTCTCTACAAGCAGAAAGAATGTTTTCAGAAAATAAGAAAATAACCCTCAAAAATGGAAAAGAACCGAAATCTGTTACCCTGATTCATTGTGTTGGCAGGGAAGAAGTTGGATTTTGCAGCAAGATATGCTGTGATTATATGCTCAAAATTTCAAATTATCTTATGGAGCAATCATCGAATATCAAAGTAACTCATCTCATCAAATATTTGAATCTTCCCTATAAAAACAGTCAGAATTTTTATAATAAGATAAAAGAAAAAGGTGTTGAATTCATTCGCTATTCCGATCTTTCTGTGAATGGTACAAAAGTGGAATACACAGACATAAATGATAAAAAAGGTAAACTTGAAAGTGATCTTGTGATTTTGGCTCCTGCAATGATAGCTTCAAAAGATTCAAAAGAACTTGCGGAAATGCTGAATATCGATCTCCACGAGACAGGATATTTCCAGGAAGTTCATCAGAAGATAAATCCGGTTTCATCCACAACAGACGGGATTTTCATAATCGGTTCTGCACGTGGACCGGCAAACATTATCGATGCGATGCAACAGGCAAAAGCAGCTACAGGTAAGATTTTCACGCAATTGATTCCCGGAGAAAAAATTATTCCCGAAGTTATGGTTTCGGAAATTCTGGAAGCTTATTGCACAGGTTGTCAGACCTGTTTGCAGGTTTGTGGATATGATGCGATTTATTTTGATGACGAGAGAGGAATATCCGTTGTGAATGAAGCGGTTTGCAGAGGTTGTGGAAATTGTGTGGGAAGTTGTCCTTCCGGTTCCATCCGAACGAAGCATTTCACTAATCCGCAACTTTATCAGGAAGTGAAGGAAGCAATAAGATGAAATTCCAAATTACAAAGTACAAATTACAAATAAAAAACAATGAACAAAAATACAAATTCAAAACAAATCGAAGCATTGGTTCGTTTGTTAGCCACAGTTCTTAAGTAAGAAGAAGAATGATATGAATACAAAAAAAATCATAATCGTCTCAATACTTATTTTATTTTACACTTTTTGTTTTAGTCAAGATTACTGGGAATCGATTTTTAGTTCTGGTTCAAATATAAACTGTATCGCTAAAAATTCCATCGGATATTTATTTGCTGGCACAACGAGTAATGGATTATACAGATCAGTTGACAATGGGGTAAATTGGGAGCAAACAAGTTTTGATGAATGTTGTGCTACAATAATATCAAATTCTGATACTTTGTATGCAGGTAATCATTTAGGTATATTTATATCTATAGATAATGGCGTAAATTGGGAACAAACTAATTATAATTCCAATTCCCATATTATTTCTATTGATTCAAATAATAATATCTTTACTGGTTTCTGGGGAGGAATATGTAAATCAAGCGATAATGGTGTGAGTTGGGAATTAGTCCTATCTTTATCTGATTGTGAAATAGTAAACTCAATTGTTGAGAATTCAGAAGGAATATTATTCGCTGGTACTATAAACTTTATAGGTGAGGGCGGAGGTGTTTACCGGTCAATAGATCAGGGTGATAGTTGGGAACATATTGGATTGGAGTACGAATATATTTCATCTTTGGCGATAAATTCAAATGATGAAATCTTTGCCGGCAGCCGTGGACAGCATTATGAATATGGCGGTGGTGTTTTCCGCTCTTCCGATAATGGAGAGACCTGGACCGAGTTGCGGGATGATGTTTTAGTAACTTCTATTGCTATAGATTCAGAAGAGAAGATTTTTATCGGTTGCTCATCTCTGGATTATGAAATCGGTGCCGTTTGGGTATCTGAAGACAATGGTGAAAACTGGCAACTAATAGAATCGGATTTAATAGGTATTTATACTTGTATCGAATTTTTACTGATTTCAGAAAATGATTATGTGTATGCAATAAGTTATGAAAGCATAAGTCATATTTACCGTAGTGTTCAACCGACTACAGGAATAGATGATTTCTCAATCCCCAATATTGCAGATATCAAATTATACAATTACCCAAACCCATTCAACCCTATAACAACTATCAGTTACGATTTGCCTGTTAATATCGTAAATCCGATTATTGAAATTTTCAATATAAAAGGAGAGAGAGTAAAATCACTCTGTGCGTTCCCAAACGGGAGTTTAGGAACGAGGAGTGTAGTTTGGGATGGAACCGATAAACATAGCAAACAGGTATCATCAGGTGTTTATCTGTATAGATTAAAATCTGATGAAGGTGTGTTGATGTCAAATAAAATGTTATTATTGAAATGAAAAAATTGGTTCGTTTGTGATTTAAATTATGAGGAGAATTAATGACGAAAGTTTCTAGTAAAGGAACAAAACTGACATCGGAGAAAGTTCGCAAAGAGATACAGAAGTTTTTCAAGGATGCGATGGAATCGAAACTTATCGACGCTGTGATGATGCCGATGCGGGTTCCTTCCAAAGATTCTTATGCCTGGATTTTGATAAAAGATATAAATCTTTTGGAGGATATGAATCCGATAGCTCCTATTATGCCGGTCAATGCTGCCAATGCTTTGAAAAGATACACTCGAAAAGGTAAAGGAAAATTTAAGATAGCAGTTCTGATGAGACCTTGCGAAATTCGAGCAACTGTCGAACTTATAAAATTAAAACAGGTAGAACCGGAAGATGTGATTTTAATCAGCTATGATTGTGTTGGTGCACTTCCGATGCAGGATTATATTGCTGATCCGGAAAATTATGAAAAGAAATTCGATAAGATTCTTGCAGAAAATAATTGGAATTCAGAAGATTTGAAACCTGTCTGCAACATCTGTGATAAATTTTCATTGTCTGCCAGCGATGTGCATTTTGGTTTGAAAGATAATGAAATAATAATTCTTTCCAATAGCGAAAAAGGTGAAAAACTTCTTTCTGAAAATAAAATCGAAGATAAAAAAGATGATAAAACCTGGGCAGAAAAAATTGGTAAAATAAAAATCGAGAAAGCAAAAAACAGGCAAAACTCATTCAAAGAAATAAAAAGAATGACAGATGGTTTCACGAATCTTCAGGACACTTTTGCACACTGCATCGGATGTCATAATTGTGGAACAGTTTGTCCGATCTGTTATTGTCGCCAGTGCTATTTTGATTCGTCCGTTTCAAAACCGAATTCCGATGTTAAATTGATCCGTGCAAAAAACAAAGGTGCTCTGGCATTTCCGCTCGATCGCTTGATGTTCCATATTGGCAGAATGTCTCATATGAGTCTTTCCTGCGTTTCCTGCGGACTTTGTTCTGATGCTTGTCCTGTGGATATTCCGGTTGCAAATATCTTCAGTTATATGGCAAGTGAAACACAGAAAACATTTGAATATTCAGCAGGAGAAAGTGTTGGTGATGCACTTCCAATGCGAGATTACAAACTTGATGAACTGGGAGAGCTTGGAAAATTAGTGAAAAGTGCCGAAGCCGGGGAGAGCGAAAATGAGTAAACTTCTTACAATTAATAAAAATCCCGAAATCGCAGTAAAAGAATTCCTGACATTTCTCCTGGAAAAGAAGAAAGTCAGCGGAGTTTTCTCATTAAGAAAAGTGAATAAAAACGGGGCTGCGGATTATGGTTTGATAACCGATAAATCTCATCTCGATGAAATTGTTCCTCTTCATCCATTGATGCCAATTAATGCCGGGCAGGTGATTTCCCGTTTTACTCCGATCGATAAACCAATTGCTGCAGTGATCAAACCTTGCGAGTTTCGTGCTTTTATCGAACTTGTAAAAAGAGAGCAGGGAACTCTGGATAATTTTTTACTGATAACATATAGTTGCAGCGGTGTGTTTCCATTAAAAGAAAATGTTAATGGTTCTATCAATGACAAGCTTACCGAATATTGGAAAGCAACTGAAAAAGCGGAAATTCCATCAGGAATACGCGAAACCTGCCGTATTTGTGAACATTTTGCACCGACCAATTCAGATATTCTTATCTCTTTAATCGGGGAAGAAACCGGTAAATGCAAAATGTATTTGAATTCGGAAAAAGCAGAAAAATTGGCAGATGGTTTTGAAGGAAAAATATCATCTGAAGAATTCAAAACTTCCAAACTCGATTCATTAAAAGAAAAACGACTCAAAGAAAAGGAAGAAGTATTTTCCAAAATAAATACCGAAGAAAGCGGACTCGATGGTCTGATCGATGTTTTTGGACGATGTATCGGCTGTCACGGATGCAATACTGTTTGCCCTATCTGCTATTGT
>JAUXIJ010000021.1 GCA_030621085.1 Candidatus Cloacimonadota bacterium
ACGTAACCATCAGTGCAGAGCTCATCACTCCGATAGCTATGGAAAAAGGTTTGCGTTACGCTATCCGTGAAGGCGGCAGAACAATCGGTGCCGGCGTCGTTAGCGACGTTGTTGAATAATTCCGGAGGAAGTAGTGGCAAAGAAAAATAATTCTGACGTTAAAATAAGAATAAAACTCAAAGCTTATGATTTCCGTCTGTTAGATAAATCTGTGGCAGAAATTGTGAAGAACACCAAAAATACCGGTGCCAGAATTGTTGGACCGATTCCTCTTCCTACAGAAAGGACGCTTTATACTGTAATCAAGTCACCTCACGTTAATAAGAAAGCACAAGAACAATTCGAGATGCTGGTTCATAAAAGATTAATAGACATTGTGAATCCTACTCCGCAAACAACAGGAGCACTGAAAAAGCTTAGCCTACCTGCTGGTGTTCACGTCGAGATCAAGGCTTAAGGGAGTTTGAAATGATAGGATTGATAGGAAAAAAAATTGGAATGACCCAGATATTCGGTAAGAATGGAGAAATGATTCCTGTTACTGTAATTCAAGCCGGTCCCTGCCGGGTTATTCATCGCAAGACAAAAGAGAAACACGGTTATGATTCCGTACAATTGGGGTATGAAGAGATCGATGAAAAAAAGATCAATAAGCCAATAGCAGGTCATTTTAAAAAACACAATAGTCCTCCTTACAAATATCTGCATGAATTCCGATTGAAAGTGTATAAAGACATTAACGAAGGCGAAGTTTTTGATGTGAGTATGTTCGAGAAAAACGAACTACTCAAGGTTACAGGAATTTCCAAAGGTAAGGGTTTTCAGGGTGTAATGAAGCGCCACGGATATCATGGATTCAAAGCCACACATGGTGTTCATGAATCTTTTCGTGGACCCGGTTCTATTGGACAATGTGCTACCCCAGCCCGTGTATTTAAAGGGAAAAAACTTCCTGGTCATATGGGTATGCAAAAGGTCTCTGCTCTCAATGTAAAAGTTATAAAAGTTGATATTGAGAAAAATCTTGTAATGGTTAAAGGTGCTGTTCCCGGGCATAGGAACAGTATTGTTCGTTTAAGAAAAGAGCTGTAGTTGGGAGAAGATAAATGTTGAAAGTAAATAAATATTCGGTTCAAGGCGAGGAAGTTGGTAAGGTTACTCTTCCCAAATCTCTTTTCGCTGTTGAATCAAAAAATCCCCAGGCATTACTTTATGAAGTAATAAAGATGTATCGGGCTAATCAACGCCAGGGAACAGCCTCTGTTCAAAGTCGTTCCGACGCTCATGGCAGCGGCAGAAAACTTTTCAGGCAGAAAGGTACCGGTAATGCTCGTCCCGGTAACAGACGTACACCTATACGAGTTGGTGGTGGTCGTGCTTTTGGACCCAAACCCAAGAACTGGTACAAACCGATTCCCAAGAAAAAGAAAAGACTGGCTTTAAAACTTGCCCTTACCGAAAGAGCAAATGGAAAACAGGTTATTATAGTAGAAGATTTGAAATTTGAGAAAGCCAATACTAAAACTGCAATAGAACTGATCACCAAAATTACTCCGGAAAGATCCAAGAAACTCTTTATTATCGACAGCAGTGATCCAAATATTATCAATTCCTTCAGTAATATTCCTTATGTTAAAATGGATAGAGCAGATAGTATTTATGCCTACGAAATTCTCAACTGTAACTGTCTTGTTCTTACTGAAGCGGCGTTAGAAAAGATGAAGGAGGTATTCGCAAAATGAAACATCAAAGAGAAATAGTAATATCCCCGATGATCACAGAAAAAACTTCCTCCCTGCAAAGTATAAACAACAGCTATACTTTCAAGGTAAGTTTAAACGCAAACAAGATCGAGATAGCAAAAGCAATCGAGAAAATATTTAATGTAAATGTACTTAGTGTGAACACAATTTGCCAAAGTGGAAAAGTAAAGCGACTGGGCAGATACACCGGCAAAAGAGCCGACTGGAAAAAAGCAATCGTGAAACTGAAAGCAGGCGATACCATAGCTGATTTCGAGGCATAAGAAAGGGAGTACAAAATGGGTATCAAAAAATATAGACCGATCACACCGACAATGAGATTTAAAACCGGTTATACCTTTGAGGAAATAACTAAGAAAAATCCGGAAAAATCTTTGATCAAGCCGCTACCAAAAAAAGCAGGAAGAAATCATCATGGTCGTATCACATGCCGTCATCGCGGTGGTGGGCACAAACGTCATTACAGGATAATTGATTTTAAAAGAAATAAACATGACATTCCTGCAAAAGTAGCTGCAATTGAATATGATCCGAACCGCAGCTCCCGTATTGCTCTACTGCATTATGTGGATGGAGAAAAAAGATACATTATTGCTCCGCTGGAACTTAAGGTTGGCGATACTGTAATATCAGGAATTAAAGCTGATATCAAAGTTGGGAATGCATTACCCCTCGATAAGATTCCTCTGGGAACCATTATTCATAATATAGAATTCAAAGCCGGAAAAGGTGGTCAAATTGCTCGTAGTGCCGGTTCTTACGGCCAACTCATTGCTAAAGAAGGCGGCTATGTGCATGTACGTATGCCATCCAACGATGTTCACTTCATCAGGAAAGAATGTTATGCAACCATAGGTCAGGTAGGTAATACCGAACACAATTCCATCGTTCTTGGAAAAGCCGGACGTAAACGCTGGATGGGTGTCAGACCCACAGTTCGTGGTGTGGCAATGAATCCGGTGGATCACCCGATGGGTGGTGGAGAAGCCAAAACTTCTGGTGGTGGTCATCCTGTATCACCATGGGGTGTTCTGGCAAAAGGCGGTAAGACCCGCAAGATCCGCAAATATTCCGATAAATATATAATAAAATCCAAAAAGAAGCGATAAAAAGGAATAATTATGTCTCGTTCGATAAAAAAAGGACCTTTTGTAGATAAGCACTTGGAGAAAAAAGTTGATGCTTTGAATGCAGCTAATAAAAAAGAGGTTATCAAAACTTGGTCCCGCCGTTCTACAATTTTACCGAAATTCGTGGAACATACCTTTGCCGTTCACAATGGTCGTAAATTTGTGCCGGTATATGTTTCCGAAAATATGGTAGGTCATAAACTTGGAGAATTTTCTCCTACACGAACTTATCGTGGACATAGAGTAAATAAGTAAGATTTTAAAGGGAGCTAATAATAATGGAAGCTATAGCCAGAGTCAGAAATTTAAGAGGTTCAGCACGAAAAGCGAGACTAATTCTCGATCTGATCCGCGGCAAAACTGTACCTGAAGCTCAAAGAATATTGAGTTTCTCTAAGAAAAGAGTTGCTTACGATGTTCAGAAGCTTCTTAATTCTGCTATTGCAAACGCAACTATGAAAGAAGGAAAAACCGATATAGATAATATGAGCATCAGCGATGTTTTTGCTGACGATGGCCCTATTATGAGAAGACATAGACCTCGTGCTCAGGGAAGAGCTACAATAATCAGAAGAAGAACATGCCATATCACACTTCAGATAGTAGATAACAAAGAGGAGGAAACCCTTGGGACAGAAAGTTAATCCGATAGGTTATAGAATTGGCGTTAATAAACATTGTGATTCTACCTGGTTTGCCACTAAAGAAGATTACATTAATAATCTGCATGAAGATCTTAAAATCAAGAAGTACATTAAAAGCAGATTGAAAGAAGCGATGATCTCCAAAGTTCAAATACAAAGAAAAACCAAATCTGTTACGGTTGATATTCATACTGCCCGTCCCGGTCAGGTTATCGGCAGAAAAGGTTCTGAGATCGAGAAACTGAGAAATGAATTAACCGTATTGGTAAATAAAGGGAAAGAATCAGAAAAGAACGTGTTTGTAAACGTTCAGGAAATCAAAGATCTCTGGTCGGATGCTAGTCTGGTCGGTCAGGAGATAGGCAGTCAGTTAAAGCGCAGGGTTTCTTTTCGAAGAGTCATGAAATTTGCTATTCGTAACGCTATACGCAGCGGTGTACAAGGAGTTAAAGTACAATGTTCCGGCAGGTTAGGTGGCGCTGAAATGGCTAGAACAGAAAGATATCATGAAGGACGCACACCTCTTCATACACTTCGTGCAGATATCGATTACGCTCTTACAATAGTAAATACCACCTATGGTATAATCGGTATTAAAGTATGGATTTATAAAGGCGATATTCTTAATTAATTTGGGAGTAAATAAATGTTAGCACCAAAAAAAGTAAAGTATAGAAAACGACAAAAAGGCCGTAGAAAAGGTTTGGCATACAGAGGTAGTACTCTGGATTTTGGTAACTTTGCCGTAATAGCTTTGGAGCCAGGTTGGATAACCAGTCGTCAAATAGAGTCTGCACGTGTAGCAATAACACGTAAAATGAAAAGATCAGGTAAACTCTGGATCAGGATATTTCCTGATAAACCTATCACAAAAAAGCCTGCTGAAACTCGTATGGGTAAAGGAAAAGGCGCTCCCGAATATTGGGTTGCTGTTGTTAAGCCCGGTAGAATTCTTTTCGAATATGAAGGTGTTGAAATCGATGTAGCAAAAGATGCTGCACGCCTTGCCGGTCACAAATTACCTATAAAGACCAAGATAATTATGAGAGAGGGAATTGAGTAATGAAAATATCTGAATTACGCGAAATGACCAATGAGGAATTGAATCAGCAACTCGAAACTTTCAAAGAAGAAATGTTTAATCTCAAGTTTCAGCAATCTACTAACCGCCTGGAAAATCCTATGCGGCTCAAATCAGTGAGAAAAGATATTGCTCGCATTAAAACCCTTTTAACTGAAAAAGAAAGTTCAACGAAAGTAAGAGGTAACGATGACAAATAGAAAAGTTACTAAAACAGGTGTGGTTGTAAGCGACAAAATGGACAAGACTATTGTAGTTAAAGTTGAACGTCAGTTCAAACATCCACTTTATAAGAAAATAGTGAGAAAACATAAAAAATTCCAAGCCCACGATGAAAAAAATGAATGCAATATCGGTGATGTTGTTCTTATCCGTGAAAGCAGACCATTAAGCCGTCACAAGTGCTGGGTACTGGAAAAGATTATTGAAAAAAGTAAATAAGGAGCCTGATAATGATCCAAGCTCAAACAATGTTGATAGTGGCAGATAACTCCGGGGCTAAAAAAGCACAATGCATAAAAGTGCTGGGTGGTTCCGGCAGAAGATATGCGAGCCTGGGCGATGTAATAGTGGTTGCCATTAAATCTGCAATTCCAAATAGTAAGATAAAAAAAGGCGCTGTGGAAAGAGCTGTTATCATTCGTACTCATAAAGAAGTAGGTAGAGCAGATGGTACCTACATCCGTTTCGAAGATAATGCAGCAGTTATCATCGATGAAAGACTTGAACCGATCGCCACACGAATTTTTGGTCCTGTTGCACGCGAACTCAGAGATAAGCATTTCACAAAAATAATTTCCCTCGCACCGGAAGTTCTCTAGGAGTTATAAATGTTGAGAAAAATAAAAAAAGAAATTGGCAATAAAATGAGAATCAAAAAGGGCGATAATGTTGTCGTCATTTCTGGAAAATACAAAGGTGTGAAAGGCAAAGTTCTTAAATCTTTTCCTTCGCAGAACAAAGTGATAGTGGAAAGAGTTAATTTCATTAAAAAACATACTCGTCCCACACAACAGAATCCCCAGGGTGGAATCGTTGAAAAAGAAGCACCCATACACGTTTCGAACGTAAAATTATTCAACACAAAGATCAACGATGTATCACGTGCTATTTTCAAAAAAGTTGCCGATTCCCGTATACGTGTTTGTAAAAAAACAGGCGATGAGATCTAGAAGGAGTTTTGGGAATGAATCGTTTACAGGATAAATATAAAAAAGAAGTAATTCCCGCTTTGATGAAACACTTTGATTATAATAATATTCATCGTGTTTCCAGGCTGGAAAAGATATCCGTTAATATGGGAGTAGGTGCTGCTACGCAGAATAAAGCGTTACTGGATAATGCTGTAAAAGATCTTACTCTTATCACCGGTAGAAAACCGGTCATTACCAGGGCAAAAAAATCCATCTCAAATTTCAAACTGAGAGAAGGAATGCCTATTGGTTGTAAAGTTACTCTACGTGGTGAAATTATGTATGAATTTCTGGATAGGTTGATATCCATTGTTATTCCCAGAATGCGTGACTTCCGGGGAGTATCTCCCAAATCATTCGATGGTCGCGGGAATTTTTCAATTGGTATAAGCGAACAAACAGTATTCCCCGAGATCGAATACGATAAGATCGATGCTATTCGAGGAATGGATATAACTATAGTAACAACTGCCGAAACAGACGAAGAAGGAAAAGAACTTCTGCGTTCTCTTGGCATGCCGTTCAAGAAAAATTAGAAGGAGTTATTTTGGCTAAGAAATCATGGGTTGTTAAACAGAAAAGAACACCGAAATTTTCCACCAGAAAATACTCCAGGTGTAAGATTTGCGGACGTTCCAGAGCTTATATGAGAGATTTTGGACTCTGCCGTATTTGTTTTAGAAAATTAGCTGGTGAAGGCCAGATACCTGGCGTGAAAAAAGCCAGCTGGTAAAAAATCTAAGGAGAAATCATGAGTGTAACTGATCCGATCGCTGATGCTATTACTAAGATCAGGAACGCATATCGGGCGGACCATAAAACCGTTACTGTATTTCACAGTAAGATAAATGAAGCAGTTGTTAAGATATTGGCAGAAGAAAATTTCATAAATAGTTATGAACTGGTTGACCCGGATGCTGTCAAAAAGATCTACCGGAAAAGAATTTTTATCAACCTGCGTTATACAAACACAGGTGAACCGGTATTACGCGGCATTAAAAGGGTTAGCAGACCCGGATTGCGTATTTATGTTAATTCCAAAAATATTCCATCTGTCTACAATAATACCGGTTGTGCGGTTTTATCAACCAATAAAGGTGTAATGGTGGATAGAGATGCTCGCAAACACAAAGTTGGCGGCGAATATATCTGTAAAGTATGGTAGGGAGGAATTGAAATGTCAAGAGTAGGTAAAGCTCCCATAAAAATTCCGGAAGGTGTAAAAGCTGTTATCCAAAATAATAAGATCACTGTATCAGGAAAAGATGGTGAACTCAGCTATGTAGTTAATTCCGGTATTACAGTTCAAGAAAAAGATGGTTCCTTGATCGTGAATAGAAAGAATGATACAAAAGAACAGAAATCTCTTCATGGTCTTACCAGATCGCTTTTGAATAACATGGTTATTGGTGTCACTGAAGGTTTCAAAAAGGAATTGCAGATTATTGGAACAGGATATGGTGCTGAAGTCATCGGTCCCTGGCTCAAGCTTAATGTTGGCTTTTCTCACGATATTCTTCTGGAGATCCCGGAAGGAATTAAAGTAGAAGCTCAAACTATTCCCAGAAGGGAGCAAGGTCCGCTTGGTGTTCAGGCAAACATCATAGTGCATGGTATTCATAAAGAAGATGTAGGAAAATTTGCAGCTGAGATCAAAAAATGTAGACCACCTATGAACTATGCTACCGGTAAGGGTATTCGTTATAAAGGTGAATATGTACGTATTAAACCTGGTAAGGTAGGTGCTACTACATAGGTTTAACAGGAGAAATTATGAATAAAAAATCGGCAACATATAAAAGAAATCTGGCAAGACAAAGAAGAAAGAAATCGATTAGAAAAAAGGTATTCGGAACTCCTGAAATGCCTAGATTGGCTGTTTTCAGAAGTCTGAACAATATCAGTGCACAGATCATAGATGATACAACCGGCAAGACCCTGGTTGCATTTTCTAGTCTTACCAAAGGCTTGGATCTGGATAGGAAAAAGAAAAAAACAGAACAGAGCTTTGAAGTTGGACAGAATCTGGGAAAATTAGCCCTGAAAAAAGGGATCAAAAAAATCCGTTTTGATAGGGGTGGGTATCTATATCATGGCAGAGTAAAAGCCTTAGCAGACGGCATCCGCAAAGCCGGATTAGAATTCTAGGAGGAAGATTGGAACGCAACAAAAGAAATAATCCTCGTGCCAATGAACCATTATTCGCAGTAGAAAAAATAGTAGATACAAATCGTGTGGCAAAGGTTGTGAAGGGTGGTAGAAATTTCAGTTTTAATGCAACTGTAGTGGTTGGAGATAAACAAGGTAAAGTAGGCGTTGGAATAGGGAAAGCTAACGAGATAGTTGATGCTATACGGAAAGCAAAAGAGAAAGCAGGCAATAATTTATTCGTAGTTCCAATTGTGAAGGGAACCATTCCTCATGAGATTATCGGACGCTTTGGTGCCAGCAGGATCATGCTGAGACCTGCCTCTCCCGGTACAGGTATCATAGCCGGTGGACCTGCACGTGCCATACTGGAAGCTGTCGGTATCGAGAGTATTCTCACCAAATCTCAAGGTTCCAATACACCTACAAACGTTGTAAAAGCTACTGTGAATGGGCTGAAACAACTTAGAACCATTGCCATGGTAGCTAAACTTCGCGGTAAAACCATTGCAGAACTTACAGGCAAAGAAGAAACTCCGGTCAAATCTCAGGAGGAAACTAAATGAAACTCAAGGTCACCCAGATCAGAAGCACCATAGGTCGAAAATATGACCAGAAAAGAACCATCATCGCTTTGGGTCTCGGCAAGATCAGTAGATCCAGAATACATGATGATAATCTCGTAATTCGCGGTATGATAAATAAAGTGTCTCACCTGATAAAGGTAGAAGAAATCAAGGAAAAACTGGTTAAGAAAGCAGTTCCTGTTAAACCTGTAACAAAAAAAGCTGTACCCAAAACCGAGAAACCAGAAGTAAAAAAGAAAATCGAGACCAAACCTGCTGCTAAAAAAACAATTAAAACTAAAGAAGTTAAAAAAGCAGAACCAAAAAAATCCACAGCTAAAAAGACTGTAAAAACATCTACAAAAATCACTGAAAAGAAAACTACAAAATCTACAACAAAGCCTGCAGCTAAGAAAACCACGCCCAAGAAAACGGCTCCCGGTAAATCCAAAGTAAAAGCGGAAACGAAGAAGCAGGATTAAGGAGAAACAATGAAACTTAATAATATCGAACGTCCTCAAAATATAAAGAATAAAAAAAGACTCGGGAAAGGTGAA
This sequence comes from Candidatus Cloacimonadota bacterium, assembly GCA_030621085.1. Taxonomy (GTDB): domain Bacteria; phylum Cloacimonadota; class Cloacimonadia; order Cloacimonadales; family TCS61; genus JACNIV01. The sequence continues at coordinate 9,083 of JAUXIJ010000021.1, forward strand.
GGTTCCGGATTTGGTAAACAAGCCGGTAAGGGTCACAAAGGGCAGAAATCCCGTTCCGGCGGGAATATTCCAGCCTGGTTCGAAGGTGGCCAGATGCCTTTGCAGAGACGTGTTCCCAAAAGAGGATTCACTAATATTTTCCGTAAGGAATTTAGAATTGTTAACCTGAAAGCACTACAAAAGCAGGAAGGCACGAGCTTTGATATAGCAAAACTCGAAAATCTAAACCTGATAAGAAAAGCCAGAGCCAACGAAAAAGCTCCTGTAAAGATCCTGGCAGATGGTGCTGAAGAATTTAATAAAAAAGTAAATATCAAAGCAAACGCTTTTTCAAAAGCTGCTAAAGAAATAATTGAGAAAGCAGGCGGTAAAGCGGAGGTAGTGTAAAGTGTGGCAGAGTATCAGTAATATTTTTAAAATTCCAGACCTTAAAAAGAAGATACTGTTTACTGCTATGATTCTGGCAATTTACAGGTTAGGAAGTTTTATTCCGATTCCCGGGATCAATGCTCAAGCCCTTAAACAGTTTCTGGAAAGCGCAAGCAGTTCGGGTGGAAACCTGTTTGGAATGTTCGACCTTTTTGTGGGTGGTAACCTCGGACGTGCTTCAGTATTTGCTCTTGGAATTATGCCTTACATTACCACTTCCATTGTTATCCAATTGCTTGGTGGTGTAATTCCCTTCTTTGAAAGATTGAAAAAAGAAGGCGCTGAAGGACAGAAAAAAATAGCTCAGTACACTCGATATGGAACAGTGTTCATTGCTTCTTTCAATGCAATCGGTATCAGTATGTTCCTGCAAAGCGGAGTAGAAGGAGCTGTTCCCAATCCTGGTTTTTTATTTATTTTCACCAGCGTACTTACCATGGTTACCGGTGTGATGTTCATCATGTGGCTTGGAGAGCAGATAACAGAACACGGAATAGGAAACGGTATTTCACTTATCATTTTTGCCGGTATTATTGCTCGTTATCCACAGGGCTTTTACCAGATGTTTGAAATGGTTCAAGTGGGTGCTATGGATATTTTCATGGCTGTTGCTGTTATTATTGTAATGATCGGTGTTACTGCTTCTGTGGTTCTGGTTACCGAAGGTATACGAAAAATACCTGTGCAATATGCTAAAAGAATTGTAGGAAGAAAAGTTTATGGCGGTCAGAGTACACACATACCACTAAAGGTTAATACAGCCGGTGTTATTCCTATTATTTTTGCTCAGTCTGTGATCATGTTCCCCAGAACGATAGCCACTTTCTTTAAAGATAGCGATTTTATGAACAGCATTATAGATCTGCTTTCTCCCGGTGCTTTTCTGTATACGTTAATATATGTAGGACTCATTGTTTTCTTTGCTTATTTCTACACAGCTATGGTACTTAATCCCATTGAAATGGCAGAGAATATGAAAAAATATGGTGGATTTATTCCCGGCAGAAAACCAGGGAAAAGGACATCCGACTATATAAATTCCGTATTGGTAAGGATTACATTACCAGGTGCAATATTTTTTGCCTTTGTGGCTGTAATGCCTGAATTTATGTCTAAATGGGCAAATCTTCCTTTCTACTTTGGTGGTACCGGACTCATTATTATCGTTGGTGTAGCACTGGATACTCTTCAGCAAATCGAATCACATCTTGTTATGCGCCATTATGAAGGATTTATGAAAAAAGGAAAACTTCGTGGTCGCAGAGGTTAGTTCTTTTTAAAAAACATAGAGTGAAAAAAGAAATAGTATGATTACAATAAAGAACAACAAAGAAATTGCAAAAATGCGCGAAAGTAATCGCATTGTAGCTTTACTGCTTCATAAATTGGAAAGCATTATTAAACCTGGTATTAGCACTTGGGAACTGGATCAATTTTCTGATGATCTTATTCGTTCCGAGGATGGGAAACCAGCCTTCAAAGGTTATATGGTTTTTGGTCTGGAGCCGTTCCCTGCTGCTATTTGTACTTCGGTGAATTCTTGCATTGTGCATGGTATTCCTTCTCGCAAGCACGTCTTGCAGGAAGGCGATATCATTGGTATCGATGTGGGAGTTTATAAGAATGGTTTCTATGGTGATGCCGCCCGTACTTATCGTGTGGGTAAAATTGCCAAAGAAACAGAGCGATTGCTTCATGTTACACAGGAAGCACTTGACAGGGGAGTTTCCCAGGCAAGACATGGCGCACGCGTGGGAGACATTTCTTACGCTATTGGGTCTTATGTGAAAGAGCAGGGTTATTTCGTGGCAGATAACCTAACCGGTCACGGTATAGGTGCCAGCCTGCATGAAGATCCCTTGATTCCTAATTTTGGCGTGAAAGGAAAAGGACCAAGATTGAAAAAAGGAATGACCCTGGCAATTGAACCCATGGTGAATATCGGAACCAACCAGGTAATAGAAAATGGTTGGGAGTTTTTTGTGGCAGATAGAACGTTATCTGCACATTATGAAAACACGATCTTAATTACGGATGGTGAGCCGGAAATCTTATCCGTTTATTAAAAAAGAGAGTAATTAATGGCAAAAGAAGGTGTAATTGAAGTTGAAGGTGTTGTTAAGGAAGCACTGCCGAACACCACGTTCAGAGTAGAACTGGAAAACGGGCATGAAATACTTGCTCACAGTTCGGGCAAGATGAGATTACACTACATCAGAATTTTACCCGGCGATAAAGTTAAGGTTGAATTATCTCCCTACGATTTGAACAGGGGAAGAATAGTTTATCGATATAAATAGGAGATATAATGAAAGTTAGAGCATCAGTTAAGAAGATGTGCAAAGATTGCAAAATAATCAAAAGAAACGGCGTTATTAGAGTTATTTGCTCAAGTAACCCCAAACATAAACAACGTCAAGGTTAGCTAAAGGAGGATTTAACTTGGCACATATAGCAGGAATCGAATTACCAAAAGACAAAAGAATTATTATAGGACTTACCTATATCTATGGAATTGGCAAGAATATTGCCAGTCAGATACTGGCTTCCGCCAACGTAGATGAAAATAGAAAAGTGAAAGATCTTTCCCTGAAAGAAGAAAAAGCTATTAGAGAGATCATTCAGAACGATTACATGGTAGAAGGAGAATTAAGAACCCAGAAAGCCATGGATATAAAACGCCTGATGGAAATTGGCTGTTACCGTGGTATACGACATAAGAGAAGTATGCCGGTTCGTGGTCAGCGTACCCATACCAATGCCAGAACTCGAAGAGGACGTCGTCGTTCTGTGGTTGGTGGCAAGAAGAAGTAAGGGAGATAAACAGTGGCAACAAAAACAGTAAAAACTACCACTAGAAAGAAGAAAAAAGTAAGACTTACATTCAACGAAGGTATAGCCCATATTCATTCCAGTTTCAACAATACGATCGTTTCTCTTACAGATAAAGCAGGAAATATGTTAACCTGGTCGAGTGGTGGAAAGATCGGTTATAAAGGTTCTAAGAAAAGCACTCCTTTTGCAGCTCAGTTAGCAGCAGAAGAAGTTGCAAAAAAAGCCATTGAAATGGGTATCAACAAAGTAAAGGTTTTGGTGAAAGGACCCGGTGGTGGTAGAGAATCTGCTATCAGATCGTTGGATGCTAATGGACTTCAGATAACTATGATAACCGATACCACACCAATTCCGCATAATGGATGCAGACCAAGAAAAACTAGGAGAATTTAAGGATTATGGCAAGATATACCGGACCATCATGTAGATTATGTAGAAGAGAAGGAACCAAACTTTTTCTAAAAGGTGCACGCTGTAATTCAGAAAAATGTGCTTTCGAAAGACGTCCCTTCATTCCTGGCGATCATGGCAGTGCTCGAGGTTTTCGTAAAAGACTCAGCGATTATGGTGTCCACTTGCGTGAAAAACAGAAAGTACGCCGCATTTATGGTATTCTGGAAAAACAGTTCAGGAAATACTTCAAAATGGCTGCAAAGAAATCTGGAGTTACAGGTGAGAACCTGCTTCAGTTTCTGGAAACACGCCTGGATAATGTGGTTTACCGCATGGGATTCGCCCCTTCCAGAAAATCATCCCGACAGATAATCCGTCATGGACATATCAGAGTAAATGGAAGAAAAGTAAATATTCCTTCATTTCTGGTACGCCCTGAAGATGAGATCGAGATCAAAGAAAAAAGTAGACAGTTACCTATAATCCAGGAGGCTATCGAAGCCACTACTGAAGTTGGCAGTATCGAATGGCTTGAAGTGGAAAAAGATAATTTCAAAGGAAAGATCCTCAGTATTCCAACCAGGGAACAGATCCCGTTGGATGTTGATGAGCGTCTTATTGTTGAGTACTATTCCAAGTAGAAAAACAGGAGTAATTTTATGATGTTCCTTGAACCCTTACAATTGCCGGAACAAGTTAAGGTTGATGAAAAAACCTATAGCCCGACTTACGGCAAATTCGAGATCGGGCCACTGGAAGCAGGATTTGCCACTACTATTGGTAATACATTACGACGTGTCCTTACGTCCTCTATTCAGGGGACAGCTATACGCTTTGTAAAAATAGAAGGACTTCATCATGAATTTGCACCCATTCCCGGTGGAAATTCCGATTTTATCGATGTTATCCTGAGATTGAAAAAAACGGTTCTGAAATCTGAAACTGTAAACGAAGAAAAACTGGTTTTAGAACATAAAGGTATTGGACCTGTTACCGCTGGTGAGATCCAGGAAACGGTAGATGTTAAGATTATTAACAAAGACCTTGTATTATTGGAAATGACTGAAGATGTCGAATTTAAAATGGAGATCTGGGTTGGTATCGGGCGTGGTTACGTTTCAGCAGATCAGCACAGTATGGAAGAAAAACCGGTAGGTGTTATTCCCATCGATTCTATCTATTCTCCTGTTGTTAAGGTAAACTTTGAAGCAGGACAACAGCGAGTGGGCGAACGTATCGACTACGATAAGCTGATAATGGAAATTACTACCGATGGTAGCATCGATCCCAAAGATTCTCTCTATCTAGCCGCTAAGATATTGCGTGATCTCTATGATAGATTGGTTCTATTTGAAACCGAACCTGAATATATCGAAGAAGTAGAGATGGATCCGGAACTGGAAAGAATGGAAAAGATATTAGATACCACCGTGAACGAACTGGAACTTTCAGTTCGCTGCAGCAATTGTCTTTCTGCCGCCAAGATAGATTCCATTGGTGAATTGGTAGGGAAAAATGAGAACGAAATGTTGAAATATCGAAATTTCGGTAAGAAATCTCTGGAAGAAATAAATGCTCTGCTGGATAAATACGCTCTTTCTCTTGGTATGGATGTAAAAGGTATTCGTAAAAAGATAGATGATGCCAAGGGTAAAGTAACTATCAAATAAAAAGGATTGTTTTATGAGACATAAAGTAAGAGGAAAAAAATTCGGAAGAGAAAGAGATCACAGAAGATTATTAATGAGAAACCTGGTTTCTTCCCTGGTGGAACATGGTCGCATAAACACTACGCAAACCAAAGCCAAAGAGCTGAGAAGTCTGGCAGAAAGATTGATAACCTACGGTAAAAAAGATACTGTTCACCATCGCCGGCTGGCTTATAAAGTTTTGCAGAACCGTGATCTGGTGAAAAAGGTTTTTGATGAACTGGCTCCCCATTATCAGAGTACCGAAGGTGGTTATACCCGCGTTCTCAAGAACGGCTATCGCAAAGGTGACAGCGCTCCCATGGCTATCATCGAGTTCGTACAAAAAGAGGAAACCCTTGAAAAAAAGGAAAAGAAAATAAAAACAAAAGACCTTACCAAATAATTAATAATTAGGAATTAATAGTTAAACAGGCTGCCAAAGATAGCAGCCTGTTTTTTTATTTTAAGATATATTGCTGGTTCAATCTGGCAGTTGACTGATTAACCTAAATGTTTGATTCAGATTACATTTATCCACCTTTTAATCATCTTTGGTGATTTAGCGGAAACCTGAACCAGTGATACAAGATTCATTCCAATTAGTTACCCACATCCTCAACTGTATAACCATCATCATTTATGCGTACCAAAATATTTGTATTTGGCAGGATAATGCCTATATACATTTCTTCACTGTTTTGCAGATAACTGCCATCATAATCACCATAACAAATGGGTATATTACCTGAAGGTTCTGGTGGTAACTGAAATTCAAATCGTTGAGATATTTCTCCCTCAGCAAGTACGCTGATCTGTTGAATATCTTCTATACCTACCATAGAAATAACCAATTCTGTTACATCAAATGAACTATTATTAGCTATTGCTATATAAAAAGAAGTGTAGTTATCTTTAACTTCAGTACTTTTGCTACAACCTATAAGCAGAAGTAAACAAAATAAGGCAGGAAATACAACTAATTTCTTTTTCATCTTCATCTCCCGTAAAACTTATTGTTAAAAAATTGACGATCACTAATCTTTACCAAAACATAGATTGAAAAATCTTTTATTTGTGTCAAAGAATTTTTAAATATGATATTGAGAATGTGTAGGGACAGTTCATCGAACTGCCTGAAAACTAAATAGCAAATAAAAATTATAGACAAAAAAGTACAAATCAAGAATTTAAATAGCAAATATATTGGGAGCAGCTTATGTTGAAGATGACGATAGAACAGATAATAAAATATTTTGAGAACAACCGCCAGGAAGAATTGCGGGATAAAATGAATAAATCGCACCCTGCCGATTCTGCTCAGATCATCAACGAACTGCCTTCCGAATACCAACTTTCCGCCTTCTCACTTCTGAATACGGAAAACGCTTCCGATGTTATACATGACCTGCATGATGAATTGCGCGAAGAGATATTGGAAACCATTCAGCAGCCACGTCTTGTAAAGATAATGGACGAAATGGATTCAGATGATGCAACCGATATTGCCGCTGAACTGGATGAAGAACAATTGAAAGACGTCCTGGAAAAAATAGATAAAGAAGACTCCGAAGAGATCAAGCAATTATTGGTTTACGATGAAGAGAGCGCCGGCGGCTTGATGCAGAAAGAGATCATCGCTGTAAATGCCGATATGAAACGCGATGAAATGATCGAATATATTCGAAAGAGTCATGAAGAAGTAGAAAATATCCATTATGTATTCGTGGTAGATGATAAAAATATACTATTGGGTATTATCGAAATATCTCGCCTGCTATTAGCCAAACCGCAGAGAGAAGCCCGGGATATCATGGATAAAAATGTTATCTCCGTACCGGTAGATATGGACCAGGAACAAGTGGCGCACATGTTCCGTAAATACGATATCTACATCCTGCCTGTGGTGGACAAAGCAAATCAATTGTTAGGTCGTATCACAGTGGACGACATCATTGATGTTATTGACGATGAAGCTTCGGAAGACGTGTATAAAATGGTGGGTCTGGAAAATGAAGACAGGGTGTTCACCAGTCCGCTCAGTTCGGTGCGTAAAAGACTTCCCTGGCTTACTTTGAATCTTTTTACAGCACTTCTTGTTTCCAGTGTGGTTGGTATTTTCGAAAGTACTATAAAACAACTTTCATTCCTGGCAGTACTTATGCCTATCGTTGCTGGATTGGGAGGTAATTCCGGTACACAAACCCTTACTGTGATCACCCGTGGTATCGCCTTGGGGGAACTGACTCTACATAATACTTTCAAAGCTATTTTAAAGGAAATCTCAGTAGGAATCATCAATGGAATATTAATCGGTTCTGTAGCAATGCTATTGGCATATCTTTTTAAAGGTAACATTTTGCTGGGTGTAGTGCTGGCTGCTGCTATGATCTGTAATATGTTCATTGCAGGATTGGTGGGCTCACTTATTCCGGTTATTATGAAAACGCTCAAGTTCGATCCTGCTCTTGCCTCCAGTGTAATCATTACTATGCTTACCGATATAGGTGGTTTTGCTTCTTTCCTGGGTCTGGCAACTCTCATGTTGTTGTAAGAAGGATGGATTTACAGGTTAGAATAAATTATATGTTATTCTGGAAATTTCTTAAACTTTTCATATAGGTCTTTGGGAAGTCGAACTGGTTTTCCATCTTTTACAAAAGCACCTTTCACAATTGCTGTATTACATAGTTCTTCCTGTGCATTGTAAATCTCTTGGATCCAGATAGAAGTAAGTCTATTCATAGAGTCGATGCGGGATTTGATGGTAATAGTGCTTTCCAGTGGGAGACCTTTTACAAAGTTGATTTCAATATTGGTGAGATAAATATGAAAGCCAATATCAGTTAATTTACGAATTGGTATGTTCATTTGTTCCAGAGCATCTGCCCGTGCTTCTTCATACAGGTGCAGATAATTTGCATTATTCAAGTGACCATAAATATCGCATTCATAACCAAAGATCTTTCTTTTATATTCCAATATCATTTTCTCTCCGCTTCCATTTTATTTCTTATCCGGAATATCTGAAAAGGATTTTTCAGTTTTTTACGTTGGCTGTCAATAAAATTAATCGGCTTCAGGCACAAATAATTTGACACGAGAAATCAATTTGATTTATGAAGAACCCAAAGAGAAAGGAGGAATGATGAAAAGAGGGATATTAATATTATTGATACTGAGCATTTCAATTTGCCTGATAGCCCAGCAAAATGAACAGTTAACAAAGAAGAAGAAGGGCGTAATAGTTAAAAAGAAAATGGATTATGAAGCGGAATATCACAAGATGAAAGAGCAGAAAGATGCATTGCACGTAGCTTATACAACTCTTAAAGAAGAGCATGAAAAATTGCGAAATGAAAAGAAAAAGATACATATTCAATTTGAAGGATCACAGAGTAGACATAAAACTAAAGATAAAAAGATAACAGAATTGATGTCTGAAAATCAACATCTGAAAAAGGAAAACGCCAGGCTGAGGGAAGAATTAAAAAAATATAAACCTAAGAAGATGATAATTGCTCCTAATAAAGATAAGAAAGTAGAACAAAAATAATATGCGGGGGAGCTGAAAAAGCTCCCTTTTTTTATTCGCAAATGAAATATTCTGAAAACAAATTCCTGTTATTCAATCAGATTAAACAGCAAAAAGTACTATTGGAATTTATTCGTGAGATCGAACAGAATTGGTCGAATAAAGAGCAGAGATATCAACTGCTGGAAGAGCTTAGTAATTGTTTGAATTTTGCGGGGATTAAAGCAAATAAGGATTTTTTACGATCTACTTTTCGGGAGTTCCTGGATTTTTCTGTACCACTTGAGCGTCAGTTTGGAAAGGAAATAAAAGACGACAATTTTTTGATTCTCAAACAGGATGGTGAAAGAAAACAAAGTAAACAAATTCCGCTTTGTCTGGTACTGGATAACCTGCGTTCTTCTTTTAATGTGGGCTCGATCTTCCGCACTGCAGAATGTTTCAGAGTATCTAAATTAATTCTTTGCGGATATACTGCAACTCCCCAAAATCTTAAAGTACAAAAAACAGCAATGGGAACAAACAAATTTATAGAATGGGAACAATTCCCATCGACAACTCAGGCTATTAAAATATTAAAAGAAACAGGCGTGAGAATCTATGCACTGGAAACCACATCCAATGCAAAGAACATTGGTGAGATGGAATTTGCAAAACCGTGTGCACTCATTTTGGGAAATGAAGCACTGGGAATTTCAAAAGAAGTTCTGAAAATAGTAGATGAAATTGTAACCATTCCCATATCAGGTTGGAAGAACTCTCTTAATGTAGGTGTTACCGCTGCTATTTGCTGTTATGAGATTAGCCGCCAGTGGGAAGAGTTTGAATAAGGATCCTTTTTGTAATGCAAACATCCTTGTTTGCAAAAGGGAGGAATTTATTTGGTGCTTTCCTTTTTTTCCTTCTCTACTTTGAAGAATTTATTTCCTTCTTTGCGTATCAATTTGTATCTTAGAAGTGAATCCAGAATAATTTTAGCAAAATATTTATCCGATTGAAAAAGGCAATCATCCTGGAAACTCTTTTTCATTTCGGTAGTACTGGTTCTATCGATAACTTCCAGCACATCATCAAAGGTGATACCCTTGTCTGTTATCTTGGATAAAATCTTTCTTTCTATCGGTCTCATAAATGCCCTGATAAATATTTTTTTGGACAAAAACTAATGCTTCTGCATGTTTGTCAAAGGTAAATTGAAATGAAAAAAGTTCTTGTGATCGTTTATTATTGGCCGCCCAGTGGCGGGGCTGGTGTACAGCGCTGGCTTAAGTTCGTTAAGTATCTTCCGCAGTTTGGCTGGCAGCCCACTGTTATCACTACCACGAATGGTGATTATCCGGCTATTGATGAATCTCTTTGCAAGGAAGTTCCTGCCGGGATCAAAGTTATTCACACCCAAACACCAACTTTTGGGGAATTGTTTAAAAAAGTATCTGGCAAGAATTCAGATATTCCTTACGGTAGCTTGGAAGCTAGCGAGAATGACTCACTATTTAAAAAACTATCTCTCTGGTTCAGGTTGAACATGGTAGTGCCGGATGCTAGAAAGATATGGAATAAATTTGCATTTAAAGCTGCAAGAAAGGAATTTTTGTTCGGTAAATATGATGTAGTTATCACTTCAGGTCCTCCGCATTCTACTCATCTGGTTGGATTAAAACTGAAGAGAAAATATAATATCAAATGGATAGCTGATTTCCGCGATCCGTGGACTAAGATCGATTACCTGGAGAAATTAAAACGTTTTCCTATGACGGATATGCTGGATAGAAAGCTGGAAAAAAGTGTAGTTCAAAAATGTGACAGAACAATTTCCATTAGCAGGAAAATTGTTATAGGACTTGGAGCCGGTAAAAAAGCTGACATTATTTCTAATGGTTTCGATCCTGCTGATTTCAAAGATATTAAAAGAAAGGAATCAAAAAAATATTTTAATATTAATTATTTTGGAAATGTAACTATCGAGCGTAATCCCACTCCGGTTTTACAAGCAGTGAATATTATATATGAAAAGCAGCAGAATATCCATTTAAACTTTTGGGGTAATGTTTCGGAAGAAGTAAGATCTAAGTTAACTGAGTTGGACACAAATAGTATCGTTTCGATTCATCCTTATACACCTCATTCTGAGATGCTGCAGGAAATGGTAAATTCTTCATTGCTGTTACTTTTGATAAATAATGTACCGAATAACAGTGGAATTATTACCGGCAAACTTTATGAATACCTGGTAGCTAAAGTGCCTGTTCTGGGTTTGGGACCCGATGATGGAGAAGCTGCACAAATCCTGAAAGAAACAAATGCCGGCGAAATGTTTGATTATGACAAGGTGGATGGTATTGCAAATTTTATTGAAACTAAATATCAAGAATGGAAAGAGGGAAAGATTTTTTCAGCATCAACAGAAATAGAAAAATATAGTAAAATAAACCAAACCAAACAACTCGTGGAGATTTTAGGAAAAATATAAAAAAAGCCCCGAATGCTCGGGGCTTAAGTTTTTTTATTTTCTTTACTCTTTTATTTCATCAATCCTAGCCAGTCACCCAGCAGGAACTGGATTCGACCGATAAGCAGCGATATACGAGCCATCACCGTATAACCGAATGATGCACCGAATCCTACCATCATGAACCAGATACCTATATTGGTAACTTTGCCATATACTCCTTTGTGTTCTTTAGAGAAAAAGAAATATAGCAGAATGGTTACAGTACCAATGAAAATAAGTGCTGTATTAATATTATCCACTGGCAGCATGGCACTTCTCATCTGAACCAGCACATAAGAATGCATTGAAAGAGGCACCCCCATACCAACTATACCCATACTAAAGGCGATGGGATATCGGGAGAGCCAGCCAAGGTTCTTTGAAAAACGAAAGATATAGAGTGAACCTGTCAGCGCGGGAATGAGAATGAGAAATTTATATTCCACAAAGATCGGTCTGTATACAAAAGGAATAAACGTATCCTGGTAGATCAGAGGAATGGCATATCCCATTGAAACGCCAATGAACACAGCTTCCGCAAACTTATAGAACGGATTGTCTTTATACAGGAAAGAGAATATACTCAGGGTAAAGAAGGCTGCTATAAAATTGCTTATTACTTCAAATGACATCATATCCTCCTAGTTTACCTTATCTTTTTTACGTTTACTAATGAAATACCCGATGTTACCCAGAATGATAAATACAATGATCATCAGGTGAGCCACAGTTTGAGCATTCATGCCAATTCGTGCTGTTTTATGCATACGGTTTTTAATATCGGACATCTTGATCCAGGTGTTTTTTATGATCTCTTTACTGAAATCTCGTGGTGCAGGCTGCATTACTCCATTTTCATCAGGTTCCATATGACAGGCAAAAACATCCACCAGCTTTTCATATTCAGCAGCGCCTTTCAATCCACCCAACATACCGGTTAGCTGACCTGTTTGCAGATAGATATAGTTATCGGCAGCCATAACCGCAGTAACACCGGCAGCTACATTGGCTCCAAATTTTGCACGGGCATAAGTGATCCAGCTTAGAACTGCAGCAGAACCTGCAAAGTCTACTATCAGGTTCATCTCGTTGTAATTCATGATCTCCTTCATAATTGGCAGGTTAGTCAGCTTACGTCCTTCATCATCGTATTCCACAGCTTCTGAGATGTCATCTCCCATTTTCAGCATGATGGGTATGCGTATAGCCCAAGGACGATAACCGAAGTTTACATAGTCTATACCGGATTGTACTTCATAACCTTCTTTTGCTGTTTGCAGTGCATAATCCATTAGTGGTTTTGCAGCAGGTATGAAACAGATCGTGAATACTTGAATATCTCTTTCAAAGCAGTGACGTAGTATTGCTACTTCCATGGGAAACAGTTCAGCCATGGTAGATGCATCATGATCGAAGCAAAGTAGAACTGCTCGGTCATTCCTGCCGGTGAATGAATCGATCTTCTTGTAAATATTTTCTGTAGGTTCGGTAACGTAAGTTCTGGAATTAAATGGAACCAGCAGAGGAATAATGATAGCAAGCGCTACAACCAGGTAGATATATCTTCTATCCAGAGCCTGCATTTTTTCGAAGAAGTTCATTTTTTTATCAGCCATATTATTTACCTCCTCCCATATAAGTCCTTTCAATTCCAAGCAATATTTTGAGAGAAGTAGCTGTCATACCCAAACCAACACCCATAGCGATACCCCTTTTGGCAGCCAGGTTGGGAACGTTTAATATCCAGTTTGATGTTTCAGGTATCAATTTGGATATCTTGATCCCGATGGGAACTTGACCCAACATAACGATGATAGCTGCTATAAGAAGCACAGTTGCCTCTGCGGAACGAGCACGAAATGCTTTATAGGCTGCAGAAGCGATATAAAAAGCAAGCAGTGAAAACATCGTAGCGCCCATCGGCATTTGCACATTTTTGAAAAGCCACATGAATGGTGTACCTGCTTGAGTCCCCCAGATAAAACCTACAGCTCCTGTTCCTATCAATGAAGCCAGGGTAATCACACTGTATTGCCAGTTTGGAACTTTCCGTTTGATCTTGGTAGAATGAACCATGAACAAACTCATAATACCCAATAACACCATAAAAGGTGAAATTGCTTTGATCCATGTTTGATACCAGTCATAAAAATCTGCTGATGCTTTATGTGGTACAAATACATGAATTACAAAGATAAAACCGAGTATAATTACTATTAACAGTGGTATTTGTCGTTTCATTTTTTTCTCCTATTTCTCTGGGAATGCATTGATCAGGAATGTTAAATGCGTTGTTGAAAGTATCGTTCCTGTTATGATTAAGAAAAGGATGATCACTTTCAGGTAATCCACTGCCTTCAAGGTTCCCAATTGTAGAGGCTCTCTTGCCATGTAAGCAGAAGCTGCATACAGTTCTTCACCGATCAGGGTGTAATCGCAGGTTGTTATAAAGAACGGTATCTGGGTAACGGCATCTGTACCGGCTATCTGAATAGCACCGGTAGAACTACCAGTTTCTGTCATAAGAAGTGCTTCTGCCCAGAACATTCCCATATAGAAATTGGTTGCTGTTTTCTCACGAACCATAATACCATTTACACCGGCAACAAATGCGAACTGAGTGGTAGTAATGAAGAACACACTGCCTTTGTCATAAGTATCGGGTCTTCCTGCTTCGTAATGCGCTTCTTTCACTATTTCCTGAGCTACGGGAAGAACCAGGTAGTCACGTACAGGAACTAATATTTTAGTATCATATTCAGCAGCTTTCTTAGCCACTTTACCAAGAATTGCCAGACCGGCCAGCGTTGCTACGTCGCCGATACCGGAAGTTCCCGGAACGAAGAGAATGGGTTTACCCATCTCGGTTGCACGACCGATAGCATTATCGATCTCCTGAATACCGGCAATAGGACGTATGAACAAGTCATGTCCTTTTTTTGCTTTTTTGATCAACAAAAATACAAGGGATCCAAACAACAAAGCAGCTATAACAGCCGGCAACATATCAAGGTTAAACCAGTTGGAGCGGGGAAAAAAGTGATCGATGCCATTCCCTGTATAAGAAGTAAGGTAAATATTTTCATCGCTAACTGGTTCTACACCTTCTCGAATATAGATGTTTGTTTCGGTGAAGATTCCTTTGCCGTTGCTTTTAACTATCTTGTATTCAAAACTGTTCTTGGCATAATGACGTGATTTGTCGAGGAACTTAATTCGTTCTTTAGGATTATTGAAGCTGGCAGCAACTTTTTGGATAGGGTGATCTTTCATGAGCTCGACCTGCTTTGAATAATATTCTATAGCATCATCAGCGTTCTTTATTTCTTCCTCAGATTCCAAAGTATCTTTACTGGCTACGTAGTTTGCAATTTCATCCTCATATTGCAAGATCGTTTTTTCAAATTCTTCCGGATATAGATTAGAAGCTATAGTTGCTTTTTTTTCATCATCCATTCTAACAGAAAAGGATGGTCTAACGAGAAAAAGGTTTTTCTCATCATCAAAATGCTTAACGATTTTAAAGTGAACATTCCCATAACGAATATTATCGAAAACCTCTCTTTGCGTTCCAGCTACTTTTTTGGAAAGTCGGAATTCTTCATCAGAATAATTACGTTTATATATATAATATTCCCAATCATCCACATTTTCATCTTCAAGATACAGGTCACCCGGAGCCAGTGACTGAGTTTGTTCATCGTATTGCAGAATTTGCGTGAGAATGTAGTCTTCTCCAACATCATTATTACATTTGAATGTCATCTCAAAGAAGAGTGTATTCATCTCATTTCCGTTTTCGGGAAGTTTGATCTTGATCTTGAAATCTTGATAGTATTCATTTACATAAGCTATTTCTTTTCCTTCTTCATCGAAAACCTTGAAAAAGATATTTCTTACTTTATAATTTTTATTGGTTTTAAAATCGTAGTTTACCTGAAGATGTGTTTTCTTTTCATTCAAGTAGGTAGAATTTGTTAAGTAAACAATCGGTTTACCCCACATTACTCTGTTATAATCACCTTTATCATTTTCACGATCGATAATCATGAAAGGAGGTACAATTGGAAGTTGGTCGGTTGTAGTAGAATTGGCGCTGACAACATCAGAGAAAGTTTCATATCCTGTCCGGTCAGTAAAAGAAAATACAAAAAGATAATCTTCCATGTTTTTCACATCGATCTTTACATCGATGTCTCTATTGTCATTCACTATTTTGCCTTCAACAATATTAACAAATGCTGTTTGGGATGGAGTGTATGGATAGCCGCAGTATCTGGCAAAGATGAGCTTAGCTGGATTTTGGCTTTTAGGGGTATAAACCGCCAGAGTAGAATCTTCTTTCACAGCGATGTCATTCAATTCTTTTTGGATCTTTTCATCTAAGTATTTGTTGAATTTATCAAAATCTTTTTTATGAAGCAAATAAACATTGTGATCTAAATGGTCATCTGCAAAGACTGCTAATTTCCATTCGAACTGCAATCTTGGGACGTCTTCCACAAAAGCAGCATAGAATCTGTCAGTTTTTTCCGGAGCATTTTCTCTGGGAATACCGATAACAGATTCAGCATGCTGGCAATAGTATCGTGATTCACTAACTGCCACCACAGAATAGTAATATACATGATCGGCAATAAGTTTTTTGTACATACCCGAGAACTCGTGTAATTTAAGCCCGGCATAAACGGTTGTATCGGTTTCTGTTACAACTTCTATTTTCTCATTGTGGTAATAATAGTCCTTTTCGGGAATTACACCCAGAATATCGTAATGTTCAAGTTGTGGACCAACAATACTAACGTCGCGAGGATATCTGCGAAATAAAGAACCATCTTTTTTCTGTCCTTTTTCTCTTCTCAATTTTCCCTTGGCTTGCGTGTCCAGGAAATAATTGTAGTCGGTGTCGTAGTAGTACATCACATCACCCATAACACCGGTCTTCACATTCACATCGATCTTTCCTATAAAAAAAAGAGAATCAGGTGTAATACCGCGATAAATACGGTACTCGATGATTCTCCTCTCTTGCGGCAAAGGCTTCCAACTGATTACCAGACCAGACCCATCATCACCAGGTATATCAGCAGTGGATAGATTCTCTACGATATACTCTGATTCGTTAACTGCTGCATGGGTCATTTGTGGTAAGAGTAAGAAGCTAAATGCCAGAAGAAACAGGAAAAACCCAGTTCTGGCAAAGGTTAACTTCATAAACATCTCCTTTACTTTTTTTATCGTCTAATTAAGAAAATTTTTAGCAAAAACATTCGTTACAACCAATATTGTCAACCTGTTTATTTTACGTAGCTTAATTGTCTATTTCAAGGCTGGAAACATCCGGGTTAGAAAGATAGGTTCTTAAACTATCTACATGAATTTGAAACAGCTCTATTTCACTTTTGGGAACTGGCGGTCCGGACACATTTTTCAGTCTCAATGGATTGATAGCCTTTCCATAATGATAGATGGTATAATGCAGATGATTCCCGGTTGAAAGACCTGTAGATCCAACATAACCTACGATGTCATGTTGTTTAACTTTATGTCCTACTTTGTATTTTCCATAACTGCTCAGATGACCATAGAGAGTTTTGTATCCATTCGCATGACGAATTATAATAGTTTTTCCATATCCACCGGTTCTACCGTTAACAGAGGGGTGTCCTCCCTTCCAACCTCTATGGATGATGGTGCCGTCTGCAGAGGTTTCCACAGGTGTGCCATAAGCCGCTGCATAGTCTACTCCGTTATGCATCCACGATTTTCTTGTGATGGGGTGTCTTCTCATTCCAAAATATGAAGATATCCGTTTATAATTTAATGGTGATTTCAGGAAGGCTTTCTGAAATGATTTTCCATTTTCGTCATAATACTTGGAAATGTCTTTTTTATTTGTATAATGATATGCAATATTATCATAATTTCGACTGGTATATTGAGCTACCAGGATTTCACCGTATTTGATGAATTCTCCATTTTCATTTTTGTACTGCTCAAAAGCCAGTTTGAAAGTATCACCCTTTTGGGGGTCGATAAAGAAATCTATATCCCATTGGAATATCTGGCTCATCATAACTGCCAGTGCTGGTCCTTCTCCGCCATCAATGACGGCGTTCCAGAGTGAAGATTCCATTATTCCTTCGAAAGTATCTATTTCTTTTACCAATTTCAGAGTATCGATTTGAGTGAAGAAAATATCGGCAGTATCGCGAATAACACGATAGGTGTAGATCTTGTCGGGGATATAAATTAATTCATGCACTACATCCAGAGTATCAAGCCTCACCACAAAGCTGTCTGCCGGTTGAGCACGTCTAAGATTGCATATGGAATCCATTTTATTAACGAATTTGTACACTGTGGTATTTTCGATACCTTCATCTATAAGAGCATTTGCCAGTGTTTCCCCTTCCTGCAATGAACCGGATTTATAAATAAAGGGATCAATTTCTTCGGGTGTTTCTTTATTGCAGGAAACCAATATAAATAATAGTAAACAAAACACAAAAAATCTATTCATCTTTTTTCCTAACATCTTTATAGATTGCTTTTTGTTTTTATTGCTCATGTTGTCAAATAAATTTCAGAATTCCAGTTTGCAACAGCAAAAAACTTGACCAGAGCAAGTGAAATTTGGAATTGGAACAGTAGCTAAAGATATTGAGAGGAAAGATGTTAAGTATAATCGGTGCATTAATAGCGCTTGGAATCTTGGTTATAGTTCATGAAACCGGGCATTTTGTAGTCGCCCGGATAGTTGGTGTGGAAATAGAGAAATTTTCCATCGGATTCGGGCCCAAATTAATCGGTTTTAAAAAAGATAAAACAGAATACAGGATATCGATAATTCCACTGGGTGGTTATATCAAGATGAAAGGAGAAAAACCGGACAAAGAAATCGATGATGACACCGGTTCCTATCATTCTAAATCATGGTGGGAAAGAGCGTTGATTGCTTTTGCCGGACCCTTTGCGAACTTCCTTTTTGCGCTGATTATTTTTATCTCTTCCTTTGTTATAGGTAGATATTATGAGGATCATCTTCCGGTTATCGGGAAGGTCGAACCGGTATACGAACAGGTTTTTGAAAGAAATGATAAAATATTAGAAATCAACGGTCATGTTGTTCAGGGATGGAGTCAACTGGTTCAATATACTAAAACAGATGAATATAATTCTATACTACTGGAACGTAATGGCAAAACACTTGAAATAGAATTAACAGAAATCGAACCCCGAATCTGGTACTCGGAAATTTTGCCATTATCCCCTTCCGTAATTGGAGAAGTAGCTCCCGGGATGGCAGCATACAAGGCTGGCTTAATGGCGGGAGACAGTATACTGGTAGTGAATGGTGAGAAGGTGAATGACTGGTATGATATGCGGGAATTGATCACCGGCAGTGAAAGCGATGAAATAACTCTCACCATCAAGCGGGGAGAACAAACTTTTGAAAAATCTCTGATGCTCGAAGAGAACATATTACAAGATAATAAGATCATAGGAATAACACAATATCTGCCCGTAAAAATTGAAGAACGTTACAATATCGTAGAATCTGTAGCATATGGTTCAATTACCACTATGAATTTTGTTGCGCTGAACTATGTCATGCTATTCAAACTGGTTACCAAACCCAAAGCTATCAAATCCAATCTGGGTGGTCCGATCATGATCTATACGATGTCTAAACAAACTATTAGTAAAGGTTGGAATTACATACTTTCTTTCATTGGTGCTATCAGCATAATTCTGATGATCATGAATTTGCTGCCGATACCTGTGCTGGACGGAGGACATATCTTCTTTTGTTTTATAGAAGGTATTCAGAAGAAACCACTTTCCCAGAAATTGCAGATAGCTTTACAAAATATTGGAATCTTTATCTTATTATTTTTAATGGTATTTGCTTTTTGGAATGATATCAGCAGGATTTTTACGCGTAATGTCTCAATTCAGGAACAGAAAATGAACATGGAATAAGCGGAGGCTGTCATTTTTGAATTTACTGTAGAAGCAAAAAGCGGTAATGCTCGAGCAGGACTTCTTGTAACTCCACACGGTACTATCCAAACTCCTATCTTTATGCCGGTGGGTACCAGAGCTACTGTAAAAACTCTTTCTCCTGCCGAATTACACGATGTAAAAGCACAGATTATTCTTGGTAATACCTACCATCTGTATCTTCGACCCGGACACGAATTGATTCAAAAAGCAGGTGGCTTACATAAATTCATGGGCTGGAATAAACCGATACTTACAGATAGCGGCGGCTTTCAGGTGATGAGCTTAAAAGGTTTAAGAAAGATCTCCCCCGAAGGTGTACGTTTTCAATCTCATATAGACGGTAGCTATCATATGTTCACACCCGAAAAAGTAATTGAAATACAAAATGCTATCGGTGCAGATATAATCATGTCTTTCGATGAATGTCCTCCCTATCCTGCTACAAAAAAATATGTGGCAGAATCTCTGAAGGTTACACTCAACTGGGCAAAACGTGGGAAAGAAATACATAAAGATACTGAAAAACAAGCTCTGTTTGGAATTGTTCAAGGTGGAATTTATGAAGACCTGCGTGAAGAAAGTTCTAAAAAATTGATGGAGATGAATTTTCCGGGATATTCAATTGGCGGTCTGGCTGTCGGTGAATCCAAAGATGATCTGTTGAGGATCACCAGCTTTCTTAATAGCATACTTCCAAAAAACAAACCACGCTACCTGATGGGTGTGGGAACTCCTAACGATCTATTGGATAATATTGAGAATGGCATAGATATGTTCGATTGTGTAATGCCCACACGTAATGCCAGGAAAGGAACGATCTTTACACGGAATGGAAAATTGATAATTAAAGCGGCTCGCTACAGGCAGGATTTTTCACCTATCGATGAAGAATGTGATTGTTATACTTGCCGAAATTTTAGCCGTGCATATATTCGTCATTTGTTCAGCGTGGATGAGTTATTGGGAATGAGGCTGGCTACGATACATAGTCTTCATTTTTATATGGAACTCATCAGTAAGGCAAGAAAAGCGATCTTGGAAAACAGGTTTAACCAGTTCAAGAAAGAATTTTCCAATGGGTTGGATGAAGTAATAGAATAGCGAGGATAACATGGGAAGATATAAAGAGATTGATCTGACAGGTTTAAAAAAATATTCCATTACCAATCGCCCCAGTAAAGTACTTATTGAAGATTTTGCGGATCCATCAAAGCAAAATTTAGCAGAACTTATGGCAAAATCCCCTGATTTTCCGGCAGCTGAAGATTTTAAAGAATTGGTAGATAAATGCGTTTCGGCTTACAAGAAAGGTAAACCTGTTATTGTTGCCCTGGGAGGACATGTAGTAAAATGCGGTTTATCGCCGTATCTAAACGATCTGATGGAAATGAGTCTGATAACAACTATGGCTTCTAATGGTTCTGTTGTAATTCATGATTTTGAGATCGCTAAATTTGGTAAGACATCGGAGGATGTAGCAACAGCATTGGAAGATGGTTCTTTTGGCTTTGCCCGGGAAACCGGTGATGGAATCAATAATATTATTACGGATGCCTATCAAAACAAACTTGGTTTCGGAGAAGCAATAGGTAAACATCTTATGGAAACAGAAAACCCGAATAGATCTTTGTCTTTGCTGGCGAAAGCATATGAAAAGCAAATTCCTTTTACGGTTCATGTGGCGTTGGGAACAGATATTGTGCACCAGCACGAAACAGCAAACGGTGCAGCAATTGGAGACTGCTCGCTACGCGACTTCAGGATTTTCTGTAAAAGTATTATCAACTTAAATGAAGGTGGTGTTTTCCTGAATTTCGGCTCGGCTGTAATAATGCCCGAAGTATTCCTGAAAGCAGTTACTGTTGTGCGTAACCTGGGATATCCTTTGCGGAATTTCTATACAGCGGTTTTCGATATGAACCTTCATTACAGACCTAAAACGAACATTGTAGACAGACCTACAAAAAGTGGCGGGAAAGGTTATTACTTTGTTGGTCATCATGAAATTATGATCCCGTTATTTTATCATGCTGTAAAGGATAAATTGCAAAATGCATAAACTGTTGATAACGATTTTTCTGATCTCATTTTTTGTCCACGCTTCTGGGGAAGAAGTAGAATTAAAAGTGAAAAAGCCATTTAAAGCTGCAGCTCTTTCCCTTTTTATTCCCGGTGGTGGGCAATTCTATAATGGTGCTTATCTTAAATCAACAGGAGTGCTGGCGCTGGAAACAGGTATGATCGGGTTAGCCGTTTACCATCATTTCAAAGCTGAAGATTATTACGATAAATACAGAATTTCCAATAGTGAAAATGATTATAATGATTACTTGGATTATTATTATAAAAGGCAGAGTGATCTCTGGTGGCTGGGAGCAGTAGTTTTTCTTTCTACGATCGATGCCTTTGTTGATGCTCATCTTTTCAATTTTGAAGAAAAGAAAAACAAAATCCATCTGAAATTTGAAGATAACGTGATAAGTTTATCTTATCATTTTTAATGCGGAATATTATGAAGAAAAGATATGTGATCGCCATCGACGGACCCGGAGCTTCCGGAAAAAGTACAACGGCAAAAACATTAGCCAGAAAATTAAAATATATTTATATTGATACAGGTGCTATGTACCGTGCCTGCGCATTAAATTCCCAGGAAAGCAGCATCGACTTATCAGATATTCCAAAACTTATTACAATGCTCGAAAACATAGACATTAAGATCTTCTATTCTGAGAAAGGGAATAAAATATTTTTGAATGGAAATGACGTGAGCCAACGAATTCGTGAAGCAGATATAACCAAGCTTTCTTCCGAAATCGCAAAGATAGGTATCGTGCGCAAAAAAATGGTATTCTTACAAAGAAAGATTGGTAAGAATGGTGGAGTTATCATGGACGGCAGAGACATCGGAACGGTTGTATTTCCAAATGCAGATTTTAAATTCTTTATGATAGCCGATAAAAAAACCAGGGCTCTGCGTCGTTGGAAAGAAGCTGCAAACAAAGGTGAAAACCTTTCTCTGAAAGATATCGAAAAAGAACTCATCTGGCGTGATGCGAATGACTCTTCACGTAAAATCTCTCCATTAAAGCAGGCAGAGGATGCTATTTCCGTTGATACCAGTAACATGACCATCGATGAACAGGTTGAATTTCTTTTTGAGATCATAAAGAGAGGGAAAAATGCGTAAAACATATTTGTTAATTACAAATCTTGTGAAATATTATATGATAGTTTTCTGGGGGTTGAAAATAATTAATAAAGAAAGACTGAGTTCAGTTCAAAACTGCATTATAGCCCCAAATCACGTTGCTGCTATCGACCCTTTTTTCGTTGGATCGATAATACCGGTTGAAATTTATTATCTGGCAAAAGTTGAACTTTTCAGGAATAAAATGGTTAGCAGTATTCTGAAATTCCTTAATGCTATTCCGGTAAAAAGAGGTATGATAGATAAAGGCGCTATCAGGTTTGTTACACAGGTTCTTAATAAGGGTCATTCGATATTGATCTTTCCCGAAGGGACCAGGAAATCGGCTTCTGTAAAATCTGGAGTAGGAAAGTTTGCAATGCAATTAAAGAAGGATATTCTGCCAATTTACATTGAAAATTCACCATATTTTTGGAAGTGCTTTTTTAGAAAAGAAAATCTGAAAATAGTGATCGGGGAAAAAATCAAGGCAGAAAGCTTTTCAAATTTAGATGAAACAAAAGAAAATTATCGTAATCTGGCAGAAAACGTTTTAAAAAAGATAAATGAGTTGAGTAATGAGTGTTAGAATAGCAAAAAATTCCGGGTTTTGTTTTGGTGTAAAAAGGGCAATAAAAATTGCTTTGGAAGCAGCACAAGGTAATCACGAGATCGTTACCTTGGGTCCGATAATCCATAATCCGCAAATGGTGGAAAAACTTGCCAATGAAGGTATTGAGAGAGTGAATGAATTTTCCGAAATTCAGGGCAGACCCACCATTATCCGTTCTCATGGTGTAAAAAAAGAGGTTCTGGAAGAACTTATCACAAACGACATTGAAATAATCAATGCCACCTGTCCCTATGTTTCCAAAACACAAGAGTATGCCAAAGAACTAAGCGAAAAAGGATATCTGGTAGTTATTATGGGTGATGAGAATCATCCGGAAGTTAGAGCATTAAGTTCTTATATAGAAGGTGATTGCTTAATTGTTACCAGTGCGGAAGATATACCAGAAAAAAAATATCAAAAAGTTGGAATCATTTCTCAAACTACCAGAAAAATAGACGATTTACAGAAGCTTGTAAGTACATTTATTCCAAAATGCCACGAAATGCGTGTTATGAATACTATTTGTAATGCCACCAGTATTCGCCAGGAATCTACTTTGGAATTAGCAAAAGAGAGCGACCTGATGATAGTAGTGGGTGGAAGGAATAGCTCGAATACAAAAATGCTTGCCAAAATCAGTGAAGATTTTGTAGAGACATTTCATATTGAAACGGCGTGTGAAATCGAGAAGAAGTGGTTTAAAGATAAGAAAAATATCGGTTTAACAGCTGGTGCTTCCACGCCTGATTGGGTAATTGTGGAAGTATATAATAAAATAATTGAATATATGGGGAATATCAACCAAAAGATCGATAAGATCAAAGATATCCCTGGGTTCAAGGAGGAAGAATGATTGTTAACGATCAAAACAAAGGTACGGATGTAAAAGATTCTATCGAAAAAGAAGAAAAAAAGAAAGAGAAGAAAGAAGTTGTTGAAGAAATTGTAGAAGAAATTAAAGCTGAAGACACAGAAAAAGTAGAAGAAAAAAAAGAAGAAACCACACCCCCAAAAATCAGGAAGAAAAGCAACAATGAAGACGATATGATGTCCTTATTTGATGAGCATTTCAGTAAATTTGATAAGGGTAAGATCGTTGAAGGTACTGTAGTAAGCGTTGATGAACGTTCGGTGCTTGTTGACATCGGGTTTAAATCTGAAAGCGCTATCTCTATTCGCGAATTTACAAACGCAAACTTACCAGAGATAGGCAGCCAGTTAAAAGTTTTTATAGATTCTGTTGAAGATGGTTCCGGTAGGCTAAGACTATCCAAAAAGAAAGCCGATTTCTATTTGAACATTGATCAGCTTGATGAAAAAATGAAAAATAATGAATCTGTTCAAGGTATTCTCCGACGGCGCGTTAAAGGCGGAATGATCGTAGACATTGATGATCTGGAAGCATTCCTGCCGGGATCACAGATATCTACCAAACCCATTCCCAACCTTGATCAGTTTATTGGTAAAGAGAGTGATTTTAAGATATTGAAAATAGATAGAGAACGCAGAAATATTATCGTTTCCCGCAAAAAAGTTCTTATCGAAGAACAAGAATCACGCCTGAAAGATCTCAAAGCTAAGATTGTGGAAGGCAGCGAGCTGGATGGCGAAGTTAGAAATATAACAGATTACGGCGCTTTCATCGATCTGGGCGGTATTGATGGTCTCTTACATATCACCGATATGAGTTGGGGACACATTAAACACCCTTCTGATATGCTGAATATAGGCGATAAAGTTAAGGTTAAAGTTCTTAACTACGATGACAAAGCAGGCAAAGTGTCTTTGGGGCTTAAGCAACTGGTTCCACATCCCTGGGCAAATATCGATGCAAAATACCCCGAAGGAACAATTGTTAGTGGTAAGGTTGTGAACATAATGAACTATGGTGTTTTTGTAGAGTTAGAATCAGGTGTGGAAGGACTGGTTCATATTTCAGAAATGAGCTGGACCAAAAAGATAAAACATCCCAAACAATTGCTTAAACTTGGTGATACGATCAAAGCAATTGTGCTTACTACTTCAAGAGAAGATAAAAGAATTTCCCTTGGTATCAAGCAGATGGAACCAAATCCTTGGCTTACTATCGAGGAAAGGTATCCTATGGATTCCAAGATCAAAGGTGTGGTTAAAAGCATCACTCCTTTTGGTGTGTTTATTGAAATTGAGAACGATATTGAAGGTCTTATTCATATTTCTGATATTTCATGGACAAAACGAATTTATCATCCCAAAGAAGTCTTCCAGAAAGGACAGGAAATAGAGGTTAAAATACTATCCATCGATAAAACTTTACACCGTATTGCTCTGGGTGTAAAACAACTTCAAGCTGATCCCTGGGAAAATCTTGATAAGAAACTTCCGATTAATTCTGAAGTTAAAGCAAACATTGTTAAGATCATTTCCAAAGGTGTATTAGTTGATGTAGAAGTAGATGATTATACTGTGGAAGGTTTTATTCCTCTTTCCCACCTTGCAATCCCCGGTTTGAAAAAGGCAGGCATGGCTTTTGAAACAGGAGAAAAACTTCCGCTTAAGATCATTGAACTCGACCTGGAAAACAGGCGATTGATCCTTAGTGTGAAAGCTTACTTCTTTGCCAGGGATGAAAAAGAACTCGAAGATTTCGTTGATGTACACACAAAAAGGATTTCAGAAAAAACAGCAAAACGCAGAGCCATCAAAGAAAACCTGGTAGAAGAAACTACTAAAAAAGAAAAAGAAAAAACCGAAGAAAAAAAATCAGATGAAAAGCCTGTTGAAGAACCTGTCAAACAGAAAGCTCCTGTAGAAGCCGTAGAAAAGACAACCGATGAAAAGCCGGAAAAAATAAAAAAAACCACCGAAGAGAAAAAGAAAAAAACAGCAAAGAAGAAAACAGAAAAAGACGAAAAGAAACCGGCAAAGAAAGTTGCAAAAAAACCTGCTAAAAAAGCTGCAGAAAAAAAAGCTACTGCAAAAACTAAAGAAAAACCGGTTGAAGAAAAGAGTAAGTAATATATTCGAATAAAAAGAAATAGGCAGTCCGGTAATACCGGACGCCTTTTGTGTTTTCAGGGGAAAATAATGAAAGATAATAAAATGATTTTTTTAATTGGTTTCATGGGAGCAGGTAAAACATACTTAGGCAAACAACTCGCAGAAAAACTGGAACTTTCTTTTTACGATGTCGACTTGGAAATTGAAAAAAAAGCAAACCTGGATGTGAATGATATTTTTACAAAAAAAGGCGAACAATGTTTCAGGAAGATTGAAACTGAAATTTTACTTAACTGGGATAAACCCGGCGTTATTGCTACTGGTGGCGGGATTGTGGAAAATGAAGAGAACAGAAAATTCCTGAAACAGGAAATGCATAAAATTATCTGGCTGCATACACCCTGGGAAATTATCAGGTCACGCATTGTGAATTCCTACCGACCTATTGCTGTAGAAAGAACGGAATCAGAATTATTTACACTCTGGGATCAGCGGCTGCACCTGTACAAAGAATGTGCAGATATAGTTTTTAGTGGAAATGATCTGGAAGAATTGTACGATTTGATTTGAATCATTTTATAGAGAATAAATAAAGCCCCGGAAATCCGGGGCTTTTAGTTTTTAGCTTAATAAGCGATTATTAAGTTAAGATAATTATTTCAACAGCAAGCATTTCCTCACTGATTCTGATTTCCCATTTACATTCAATTTATAGAAATAGACACCGGAAGCTACTGATTTATCATTGTTGTCTTTACTATACCATACAATTTCATGCCGACCCTTTTCTAATTCATCATGTATCAAGGTTTTTACTTTTTGACCTTTGATATTATACACAGACAGATTAACTTCACTATCATTAGGAATAGAGAAAGATATTGTTGTACATGGATTGAATGGGTTAGGATAATTATTATAAAGCTGGATTATGGAAGGAATAATTTCGCTGCTAGGTTCTGGATTATAATGTTGGATAAGAGATGTTAATAGAGTTTCAACATTTTTTCTATGTTTTTCTTCAGATTCCGGTTCAAGTTCTGTTAGTTCGCCCGAACATAAAGTTCTCTGTTGTGCTGCTTCCAAATAAGTGTATCCTATATCAATCACTGCGTAACATGAATCTTCATATGTTGGATTATTCATTAGTATAAACTCATAATCTGTTATGGCATCGTTAAATTCAGATTTTTTTCTTTTACACATTGAAATTAAGGCATTTAGAATTTTATTTTCAGGATAATTTTGGTAAGATTGAAGCAATGTGGTATAGTAATTTTGTAATTCGTTCAAATCATCATAGCTTATTACATACAGCTCAAGTAATTTTGATAATGTAAGAGAGATTTCATTACAAGAAGGATATAAAGAAATGAGATTGATAAATGAATTTTTTGCTGTTTCATAATTACAAGATTGCATTTGTTCAACACCATATTCATATAACAATCTTGATGGATCATAATCTCTTAAAGGATGTTGACTATTGGGAAATTCACATATAGGCTCTATTATAAATGAATCTTGATCATTTAGTAAATGATTGTAAATATAATCTACATCCGTTGTGCCCCACCAGTTTTGACTTACATACAATGGCGGTTGCAATTCTATTGTTGTTGCCATTGTATAATCTTCATCAAACCATAAATCATTATAGCCACTCGATAACAAAGGTCTTGAACAACTAAGAAAAAACTCAATATCCTGATTATTTATCATTGTATTTGATTCAAAAATAAAGTTACTACCATTAAAACATGCAACTCCATAAGAATCATTTTTCATGATAATATTACTTGTAATACGAGGAATACCACCGTAGATTTCAATACCTATATCGTTATATTCTATTTGACAATTAGAGACATAAACACGTGATTCAAAAGGACCAATTATGTTAATACCGATCTGTGCTTTTTCAATAGTACAATATTCGAATGAGCAGTTATTTACTGGATTTTGTAAAATTATTCCAGTATAGTTAGTAGCAGAAGAATGGCTATTAGAAGTAAACACAATTTCTTCGTCTTTGTTACCAATAGCAGTTATACCACCGTAAACAATAAGGCTGGCATTATTTTCGAATCGAACCTTAACCCCCGGTTTAATTATCAGCTCACAATGGCTATCAACCATAACATCACCGTAGATTACTACATCCTTCCACCAAATAGTATTTGAATTAATATCAGAGTTCACAACGTTTCCATAGCAATTAGAATTATGTTTATCATATGCATATTGTTGCCAATCAACACTGGATTCTGAATGTGTAAAAGGTAATTGATAGACGTTTACTACAGTAAAATATAGATCATTTTGGTAATATTGCTTAAAAAATACAATATCAGAGTTATTATCATTATCAAAGTCAGTTTCTATAGGGGTTCCCACATATCTGTTTGATGTGATAAAATGATAATCATCATCCAGGATGTTTAAATTATCATCAGAAATAATTATTTCTTTTTCGTTATTAAAAAGATAGTGTCTTTCACCGTTCATAATTGCAGAATTAATACCGAGTAATGGATAATCTGAAAAAAACAGGTCATAACTTTCTGAGACTATATCCAAGTTTCCATCGAACATAAAAAGATTATTTTGATTATTTGCAATGAGACGCGGGTTATCTAATGTAACGTCTTTGGTATAACATCCAGAAAATCTTTTATAATACATGGAGTTTAAATAACCATAATTATAGGTATTAATACCATAACCTTGTGAAGTTAAAGTTTGATATATTCCTCGCATCGCAAGATCAGTATCATCACAAAAGCAATAAGCTGTAAAGATTTCATTATTAGGAATGATTTCATCGTTTATATCAGCCATGATCGTAGGACCAAGAAAATACCATGGTGTATAATCGACGACTATTGTTTCTGATACAAAAGTACCCAAAACGTATGAGACTTTTACTAGTGTACCAGAGTATTGCTCATCACAACTTAAAATTATTTCATCAATTCCATTACCATCAAGATCACCAACCGTAACGGGGAAAAAATTTTCACCCCCAAAATCTTCCGTGTAGATTAAATCCAAATGATGATCACCGAAAGCATCCCAGGAGAATATCCCAAGTGTATTGTCTTCACTGATAACAATAACTTCATTATATACATCATCATTCACATTTCCAATACTCACATATAACGGATCATTACCAAAGGTCGTATGAAATACAGCATTTGGATAATATACATTTGACCTGAAATTTTCATCAAACCAACAAACCCAGATATCCCCACTTTCACCGGGAACTACAACTTCATCAAAAAGAACTTCCTCTTCTCTTGATAAATCACCTACAGCAGGTCTTCCATGTACATTTACATGACCTCCATCTTCTAATGGTACAAAATAACAATCTTCAGTGTCAATGAAATATAATAAATCATTATCACTTTCTCCTTTTAATGCAACTATTATTTCGTCATCCTGATAATAATTCACATTAGTAATTAACGGACTGGTTTCGGTTTGACCACACAAAATAATTCCACTACCTTGAATATTACCAGGATATATTTGTATAGGGCAATCAATAGAATAAGTATCAGTTTCATTGTCAAATTCAAGTTGAATAGTATGCCATCCGATCTCTGCATCATCTGTTATAGTAATATTCATAGCCTGGTCAGTAGAATAAATTTGTCCACTAATAATATCTTCCAAAAAGTTAACTGGATTTGTCTCGATTATTATATCAGGATCATCCGATGACATTGTAATGGATACAGTACCTGGATAAATCTCCCAAAAATTTCTAAAGTAAAATTTTATAGGTATATTAACATCTCCTACATTTGCTTCATTATCACCACCTGTAAAATCTACTTCAAGATCATAGAATCCTAACGAGGGATGCGGATCTTCATCTAATGCTCTAAAAGCATTAATTCTGCCCGCTCCCAATTTACCTGCATGAAACGGGCTATTTAGATCGATCCTGTCGGCTGTTCCTTTGATTCTGTCATATACTTCATCAGGTGTTAAAGTGTTATCATTGCTTAATATCAAACCAGCTAAAGCAGAAACATAAGGGGCAGATAAAGATGTTCCTGATACAAATGCAGTTTCTAATGTACAATCGCAATGTTCATGATAATACCACTCATGTCCATTGATTTCTTCATATTGTGGAGTGAGAGTTAAGACATTATCTTCATCATCCCAAATATAGCCTAAATATACTCCGCCTGGTGCACAAACATCAAGCTCATAATCATAATTGGAAAAAGGTGACTTGTTATCTTCAATATCCGAAGCAGCAACTGACAGTACATGAGGATGACTTGCTGGAAATGGTAACTCTTCCATTCCAGCGTTTCCTGCAGCTGCTATTAAACAAACACCAGAGTTATAAGCAGCTTCAAGCTGATTGATTACATATTGGTGGTCTGGACAATAAAAACTCATGTTTATTACTTTTGCTCCTTCTGAAACAGCATGATTTATTCCATTTGCAATCCATTCTGTATCACTATCCCATGGTGTTTCGTTAAATACTTTTACTGTTAATAATTGACACCCTATTTCGTTATTAAAACCACCACCTGCTAATCCTGCTATATTCGTATTATTATTAGTCACTGCTCTTATTACTCCAGAAACCATAGTTCCGTGACCAACATAATCATAAACATATGGCGGTTGAGATGGATCATTAGTTTCTTGATAACCATAAAAAGTATTTTCATTCCATAAAACTCCATTTCCTTCTAAATCATCATGACCGAAATCTATTCCGCTATCTAGAACAGCAATTAAAATATCGTTATAACCGCTTGTATAGTTTACCTAGGTTGGATGTGCATCAATATTCTGCAATGCCCATTGAAGATAAAATTGAGGATCATTTTGAAGCAATACTGCTTTTCCTACTGTCTCAGCGAAAACAACTTCAATTTTATTGTTAAGAGAATCAATAACGGTGAAAACATCTGTTTCTTCATCAAATCTTACAACATAAGTTCTATCGAATTCAATTGAATTCTCAATTAAAAGATACATTTCCTCAAATTGGAAAAAATTTGATATATCATTAAACCAACTTTGATCAGTTACTACAGTACCATCTACTACATCTATAAAAGAAAATGGAATATCCATTTTAAATACAACCTTTCCGGGTATGAATTCATTTGAGAAAAGTAAATTTAATGAAAATACTATAACAATTAAAAAACTTATTTTTTTTAACATTTTTACCTCCTATTTTAAAAATGTTATTTTTCTCATTAATTTTTCATTTTTATTAAAGATTTTAACGAAATATAGACCTGAATTCTGTTCAACGCAATGCCAGACAATTGAACCATATTGTGGTAGATTTCGCTGTGAGTAAACCTTTTGTCCTTTGATATTGTAGATTTCAAGATTGTTGCTCGAATAATTCATTGAATATTCGATGTTAACTTCACTATTAAATGGATTTGGATATGTGTTTAAAAAATTGTTAGATGAAAGATTTTCTTCTATTACACCTACATTTGCATAAACAAGTCGAATATAAGGTCTGTTTTCTGTCCAATCCCCAGATATAAAGGTAAGTCCATCTCTCCATACATCCCAATCTGTATTAATCCAAAAGCGTATTCTGTACTGGGTTTTATCTCTTCCATAATTGTAATCCCCCAAAACATATCCTGTTATATCCATTATTTTATATTCATAAATAGCATTATCACTTATAATTCCGATATTTGTATGCAAAGTTTGAGGATCTCCAGGGTTTCCGGCAGTCCAGTCCCCAATATCCAGCGAGTAACCATAATCTATATGGTCGAGGATACATTCTGTTGTATCAGGTTGAGGATATACATCCCAGATAGGGAATACACCTATTTCTTCATTCCCAAAAGCTGTATGTTGATATATATATATATATGCACTTTGCAAATAAAATTCTGCAGGAATTTCAGGAAGAGGAAATGAAACATAACCTCTTTGCCACCAATAAGTAATTTCAAGCCCCCCCCAGCCATCACCACACGAAAAAACAGTAGGAACAGTACTAACCCAATATTGATTAAGATCATAAGCGTAGCTGATACTACCATCTAATTCCGGTGTACTGTAAACAGTGTCTATTATTGTCTCTGCGGAGAGTGAATAGTTAATAGTGAATAATGAAAAGAGAAAAAGAATCAGAATAATCTTTCTTGGTAATTTTATTCTTTCTTTCATCGTATCCCCCCTGTCACGGCGTAGTATCCCGAAGCCGGACTATCTTTCCTTTTTTTTATTTCATCCAATTGGTAGTTTGAGTATCATCTTAACCTCCGTTTTATTAACACTCTCTATATACATATCCCTAAAAATGCAAAAGTGTGACGCCACCAGTCATTATTTTTTTTTGCATTTTTTTCATTTAGTTTTCTAAGCAAGATCAAATCTTTATTCATTATTCTATTTTCAATGATTTCTTTATCAAAGTCAATAAGCAATTATGCAATTTATTTTGTCAAAATAAAAAAATATTTTGACTGTCATTTAGAACAGTTATTTAATATAAACAAAAGCCCCGGAAATCCGGGGCTTTGTTGTTATTTGAGAGGACAGATCGCTGATCTGTCCCTACGTTATTTCAGGAGGAAAGAAAAAGTTGCTCCGTCAGCTTATGCTTCCGGAGCGAAATATTCTTATTTCAATAAGAGCATTTTCTTGGTGGATGTATATCTGCCGCTGTTGCCTTCGGATACCATTTTGTAGAAGTATAATCCGCTGGCAGAAGTCCTGCCGTTGTTATCTTTTCCATCCCACACAATTGTATGATACCCTGCAGATTGATTTCCATCGGCTAAAGTTTTCACTTTCTGTCCCTTGATGTTGAATATCTCCAAATTGATCCTGGAATCTTCCTGAAGAGCATATTTAATTGATGTGGTAGGATTGAAAGGATTGGGGAAATTGCCGGTGAGTTCGGTTCTAACGGGAATTAATATATTATCGTTTCCTACTTCGGGCTCCAGCACAAAATCGATATCACCGGTTGTGGCACCTTCCAGCACTTCTACATCTTCGATAGTTTGAGAAACATATCCTTCCAGGGAAGCAGTTACATTGTAGATTCCCGGTATAACTTCCATTGTGTAATTTCCGGAAGTATCGGGATTGGTTGTAATACCTCCGGCATTAACTATAACCTCTTCCACGTTACCGCTGCCACCATCCAAACTTACATTACCTTCAATATACCCTAAAATTGGTGGACCACCACCTAA
Source organism: Candidatus Cloacimonadota bacterium (assembly GCA_030621085.1). Classification (GTDB taxonomy): domain Bacteria; phylum Cloacimonadota; class Cloacimonadia; order Cloacimonadales; family TCS61; genus JACNIV01. Next base: position 42,484 of record JAUXIJ010000021.1, read on the forward strand.
GATCACATCATCTAAATACCAATGGTCAAGATTATAAGAATCACCATCAAAAACAAAGGCAAGCTGGAAAGTAGAAGAACCTACGTCGGGAGTTGTAATATCAAGATCAAGTATTTCGGGACCCACATTCCCTGTTGGATTGATCTCCCATACGGTATTCCAATTTATACCATCGCTGGTTGTTTCCACGCGTAAACTGTATCCACCACTATAATCATCTAAATAATGTTTAAATTCAAGTGCAAGTGTAGATGAACCGGTTGTATTGAGTTCCATCGTGATCAATCTTTGCACAGCTACTGCGGACGGATACCAGTAGAAATCAGCTTCGGGAGCTGTTCCCCCGGCATTGTTGCTATTGTTGCCTCCCCAGTTATTACCACCTGCAATCGACCAACCTGTGGGGGGGAAGGATGTGAAATATTCTTCGATAAGATAACCACCGATTTGAACATCAAAAGATCCTGATCCCGTAACTCCGCCATCAGATGAAATAGCCACATTGAATATTGCCATATGTGCCTGCGGGGTACTGGGGCTGGAAGTTGCATTGAAAGATTCTTCGTAACTTCCACCAGAAATAATATCTCCGTAATCAGCCTGGCTTGAATTAATTGTGATATATGGATCAGCAGTAAGTAATTCCCCTGCTACGTTGAAGGCATCTGAGCTACCATTATTTTCCACAGTTATAAATATATCAACGGTTTCACCTGCATCCCAGAAATAATCACCATTACCTTGAACAGTATCGTCGATCAGATAACTTCCCATTTCCAGAACGGGTGCATGAGCATTAATGATAAATGTGCTAATCCATGTATCGGTACCGTCGGTTGCTTCCAATGTAAAGAGAATTCCATGTCCATCAGGAACATCACCATCAACTTCAAAGGCAAAAGCGCCACTCTGGGTTACAGTTTGTCCAGCGGGGATATTACCAAAATTCTGGTTATCATCCAGAATGGTTACATATTGATCGGTAGTAGAAAGAGTAGCATCCACATTATCTGCCTGGGAAGTTCCCAAATTACTCAAAGTCACATCAAGAAGTACGGATTCACCATAATCGAGCAGGTTATTATTATTTCCACTCGAATCATCTATAATGCAACTATCAAATATAACATAAGCTCCACCAACAGGAATCACCGAAATGTTATCGTAGATCGTTTCAATATTAAAGCCGGTAATTATCATTTTTGCATCGCCGGCAATTAATGAATGAGAAATTGTAACATCACCGTTAGAATCGGTAACTCCACTGTATGCAACGTTATCCTGGTATAATGTAACGAGCGCTCC
>JAUXIJ010000074.1 GCA_030621085.1 Candidatus Cloacimonadota bacterium
CGATAGTTCAATAATCACCATTACTATCAAAGCTTGAAATTTTTTTCCAAGCTTTATATAATTTAAACAACATCTCAAAACTCCTGTAATCTGCCAAACATAAATAATTAAAGCTATTAACATCAATAAATATGAGAATGTTGTGCTTATTAAATTTGGTAACGATAAAGATATTACGCAAGTTTTTATAATAGCATAATAAAACGCAATTTGAACAGTTAATAATATTGAAAACAGTACCAAATTTACCCAGAATGATTTTGCGAGAGACAATTCACCTTTCCAATGTTGTATTAAATATTTCATTTATTGTTTTTTCCTAAATCATAATTTTCTATGCTACCCATAATTAGTGTATTACTATTGTATACTTTTTTTTATTCCTAATTCCTAATTTCAAATTCTTAATTTCCCTTGATTCTTCAGCCACTTTAAAGCTTCTCTTTTACTGAGATTTGAGAGTTCATTGTCTGCCCCACTCCATAGCTCCTGCTTTGCAGCGTTTTTCTTTACAGCTACAGATTCAACATCACACAGCAGTATTTATCCGCTTATCTTTTTGGCGGAGCTGTATAACGAGAATAGAAAATTAAAATATAACATCTTTGTCAAATGTTTGTTTTCTAATCTCTCGTATCAAAGCTCTAGCTTTGATACGGAGTTCTTTTTTAGAGGCTACTAGGCTGGGGCTTGGTAACCAGAGTAAGATGAAAGAAACCTTGAAAAGGTCTCTCTCAAGGGTTCGTGTGTTGTTGACCTTTTCAAAGTTAAGGCATGAGATAACCCTTTTTTATTGACACCAGTATTCCACAAGAAACATTGAACTGCATGATGGAATTTGCAAAAAAGGATTTCAAAGAACAGAATATTCCTGAGCAATCAGGAATTTTTACTTTTTCCGATGCGGAAAAAAAACTGTATATCGGCAAAACAGCCAACCTCAAAAAGTCTCTGAACAATATTTTATCTTTGAATCCTGAGAATGAAGTTTTATTCAAATTAGTCTCTTTAACCGAAAAAGTAAACTTTGCTAAATATCCTTCTCTCTTCCTAGCACTGGTAGAAGAAAAGAAGCTGCTCGATAAATTCCTACCTGAATACAACATATTGTTAAAACCGCATCTGGATTATGTTTATCTGGGTATAGATTTTGTTACAGTTCCCTACTTTAAAGTTGTGGAAAACACACAGGAAAACCTGTATTACCTGGGTCCTTTCAGAGATCGCTTTTTCCTGTACGATCTGCTGGATACGATGGGAGAACTTTTCCAATTCCCTGTTTGCGAAGATGAAAAATATCCCTGTCAAAGATTAAAAGATAAAAAATGCTACGGCTGGTGCGTGAAAGATAATACCGAGATAGGAAAGGTAATGGTTGGTTCTTACCTGCAGGTGAATAAAAAACTTACAATGAAATTGAAAGTAAAAAAAGAGGGACTTTCCAATGATCTGCAATTTATTAAAGTGGAGAAATTGAAAAAACAGATTACGATGATAGAAAAATTTAACGATCAAATCAAATTTCTACACACAACCAAAAATTTGTATATAGAATTGAATATTGAAGAAACAACAATCACAATTAATAAAGGTATAATTACCGCTATTAAAGAAGGTTCTATTTTTTTCAATTTTCCCGATATTTCACCACAATATCGAGACAATGAACTATTAGCATTCGATAAAGAACAACTCTCTGAAAGATGGATAATTTACAGCCATCTGCAAAAAAACAGGAAAAAATATCTTGATAAAATATATAAAAACTCAGTTTCGGAAATGATAAAGAAATTGCAATAGAGCTAAGTGGAGTAAAATAGATGAAGAAAGTTGTTCTGGTTGTAGATGACGAAGCAAGTGTAACGGAATATCTCAAATTGGATTTGGAAGAACATAACCCGAATATCAAAATTATATGCCAGAACACGGGCTATGAAGCTTTGAGCGAAATAATGAAAGGTTCTGTAGATCTGCTGCTCACGGATATTGCCATGCCCGATATGGACGGCTATGAACTTTATTCCCGCACCAAAGATTATGATGAAAATCTGCCGATAATCATGATGACAGGTTTTGGTTACGATCCCGGACATGCTGTTGTAAAATCTCGCGGGGATGGCTTGCGGGATGTAATTTTCAAACCGTTCGATATTCAGAAACTCAGCGATTTAATTCAAAAAAGAATTAGAGGAGAATAATACGAGAACCAGAAAAATCCTGATACTTTTAATATTCTGCTTCCAGATTAACCTTCTTTTTTCCAATGTTAAACATAACCGTATCACGTACGAGAATTTAATTCTCTTTGTGCATGAAAAAGATGTAAAATCAGTATTGATTTTAGTCTCACACTTTGATAAAGATATTCAGAATTTTCAGAAAGCAGTTGGTTCCTACCTGGATGAACCTGTTATTGTAATGATAGCTGCCGATGAAAAAGAATATCAAAGCTGGACAGCAAAAAGTTCGAGTATTATTGAATTCAGCCTGGCTTTTTACAACAGCAATAATAACACAATATATATCAGGAATCCTGCAAGGTTAAAAAGTATAAATGCCATTCGTCGTATTTTGCTCCACGAATATATTCACCATTTCGTACATCACTTCTGGAAGAATCCCCCGCTCTGGTTTAACGAGGGAATGGCAGTTTATTTTTCGTTTGATATGGGATTTGACCGAGAATTAAATTTTGCCCGAAACTATATTTTAGGAAATTCACGTACATTGGAGCAGATGAAATATTCCTATCCCAAAAACAGAATAGAATGGGAATCTTTCTATGCTAAATCCGGACTGGCAGTAAAGTATCTTTATACAAAACGTCGGCACGAATTTTACAGATTATGGGATTATTCCAGACCGAACAGGAATTTCAACTCTGCCTTCCTGAAAAGTTTTTTCTTTACGCCAAAAGATTTCTCTGCCTTTTTTGAAGAGTATGCTAAAAGTCATTTTCGGGCAGAGATACTTCTGGCATCCACCGGTATCATCTGGGGGATTTTTCCTCTGCTTCTCATCGCAGGAGTGATACGGAAGAAGATCAAAACCCGGAAAGTCGAGAAAAAATGGATTCAGGAAGCAGAAGAAAAGGAAAGTTTAAACGAGTAACAGCAAGTGACATTTGTATTGAAATATGAGGTAATATGAAAGAATTTGATAAACTAATAAAAATTATCGAGAAACTTCGAGAACCGGCAAAGGGCTGTCCCTGGGATATTAAACAAACTCACGAGTCACTTATCCCTAACTTTATAGAGGAACTTTATGAATCCATCGAAGCTATCGATAAAGAGGATTTTGAACATCTTTCGGAAGAACTGGGTGATTTGATGCTGCACATTGTGATGCAAACCCAGATAGCAAAAGAGAAAGACGAATTCAATATGGAAAAGGTTCTGCAGAAAATCAATGATAAACTCATCAGAAGGCATCCGCATGTATTTGGCAAAGGTGAAGCTACCGATGCCAATGGCGTAAAAATGAATTGGGAACGGATAAAGTTCGAGGAGAAGAAAAAATCACGAATTTCTGCTATCGACGGAATTCCCAAAACAATGCCGGCTCTTATAATAGCGCAAAGGATGCAGGAAAAAGCTGCTTCTGTAGGTTTCGACTGGCCCAAAGTAGAACCTGCAATCGGGAAACTGGAAGAAGAGGTAGGGGAATTTAGTGAAGCCTTTCGGAACAAAGATGTGGAAGATATGCAAAATGAACTGGGCGATATGCTTTTTTCTATCGTAAATATTTCCCGTAAATTAGGATTCGATACTGAAACCGCACTCAAGAAGACAATTAAGAAGTTTGAAACAAGATTTAAAAAAGTGGAAGAATATTATAAAAAAAATAATAAAAATATGCTGGGCGCCAGCCTGGAGCAATTAGATGAGATCTGGGAAATTGCCAAAAAAAACGAGTAAAAGACACCGAATAATAACCGCCTATTTTATCATTGGTGGTATCATTCTGATATTTGCATTTATCTGGTACACAAACCTTCTCTTACAAGATATAAGAAAAGATATACAGATCGTTCCCGACCTGTATTCAAAATTCTTGGGATTACCTACAGATGTAAATATGGAATATTTCCTGTTCCAATATTTCATGGATGAGATCATCCCACGTATAGAGTTTCCTATAATTCTTACCGATAGCTTGAAAATCCCCTTCAGTTGGGAAAATATCGAGATAGAAAAAATAGAATTTTTGCAGCTTCCCATTCGGGACCAGCACAAACTTCTTTCTATGGTAAAAAAAATGGAAAGACATCAATCTGTTATACCACTGAAATTTAATATGGAAGATGAAAAGGTTTTCAGTTATGTTTTCTATGGCGATTCCAAAACCATGACCAAGTTGAAAATGATGCCGTATATTGAAATGAGTGTCATTGTTATTTTCGTTCTACTGGGAGTGTATGGAATTTTTGCTATTAAAAGAAATGAACGTGATCTTCTCTGGGTGGGATTAGCAAAAGAAACTGCTCATCAGTTTGGCACTCCGCTTTCTTCGCTGGGCGGCTGGCTTAATATTTTATCTATGAAGTTGGAAGAAAATGGAAAAAATCCCGAAATGTTAATGATGCTGGAATACATGAATGCAGATGTAGATCGCCTGAGTAAGATAGCAGCCCGATTTGGGAAAGTTGGCTCCGTAATAAAACGGCAATCTTCTAACCTGCATAATTTAATATTGGATACTATCGGTCATTTCCAGCACAGGCTTCCCACAATTTCACAAAAGATAGATATAAAATTTAAAAGTGAAATTGAAGATAAAAATATCCTCGTCGATCCCGACCTGATCAAATGGAGCCTGGAAAACATGATCAAAAATGCTATCGATGCTATGCAAAAAAAAGGCGGCACAATACACATTAAAGCTTTTTCTCAGGGAAAAGAAACTTACATTCATATCAAAGACGAAGGCTTAGGCTTACCCAAATCTATGCATAAACGTATTTTCTATCCGGGTATTACCAGTAAGGAACGCGGCTGGGGGCTGGGATTAAGCCTGGCAAAAAGGATCATTGAAGAATTTCATAATGGAAAGATAAAGGTATTGGAAAGCGAAATTGATAAGGGAACAACGTTCGAGATCGTACTTCCGGAGGTGTAAAAATGTATATCCTTTCACGTGAAGAAATGTATTCCCTTGATAAATACACAATAGAAAAAATTGGAATTCCCGGTAAAGAATTAATGGAAAACGCCGGTAAGGGTTGCAGCGAATTTATTCATCAGGAACTCTTGAAACCTCAAAGTAAAGTAGCAATTTTCTGCGGAAGCGGCAATAATGGGGGAGATGGATTCGTGATTGCCCGATATCTAAAAAAATGGGGATACAAAATATGTGTTTTCCTTTTGGGAAGCCCTGATAAAATGAGCCCTGAAACCTTTGAAAATTATGAATCCTGCCGGGATTTAGAAATAGAAATTATTCAAATCAATAATGCAAAAATTGAATTATCAGAATTTGATCTGATCGTGGATGCAATGTTCGGAGTTGGACTTCAAGGAACCGTAAAAGGTTGGAGAGCCAACCTTATAGAAAAAATAAATAATTCAGGTAAAACTGTAATTGCTATCGATATTGCCAGCGGTGTAGATGCTAATACAGGGCAGGCAGAAATTGCTGTAAATGCAGATCATACTTTAACAATGGCGAATTTCAAATATGGTCATTTCCTGGAAAAAGGAAGAGAAAAAAGTGGAAAGGTCAAAGTTATTGATATCGGCATACCGGATGAACTCTACGAAAAATTTCCACCCAAAGTAAAATTGGTTACAGATAAAAATGTAAAATATCCACAGCGTTCTCCTCTCAGCCATAAAGGAGATTACGGGCGAGTTGGAATAATTGCCGGGTCTCCCGGTTTTTCCGGTGCTGCCATTATGGCATCAAAAGCAGCGCTGCGCTCCGGAGCCGGATTGATAACTCTTTTTCATCCAGAAGGTATGGAAAATATCTTCGAAACACAATTACTGGAAGTAATGACGTATACTATTCCAGATGTGTCGAAAGTAGAGGGATTTACTGAATTCATCAAAAAACTCAACTCAATGGATGTCCTTCTCATCGGACCCGGAATCGGAACTTCTACTAAAACAACAAAACTTTTAAAAACAATTCTACAAAAATGGGATAAACCCTTGGTGATCGATGCTGACGGACTAAATATTTTATCGGAAAACGAAGATATTCTGAAATTGATTTCGGGTAAACCTGTTATTCTCACACCTCATATCGGTGAATTTGCCCGGCTTGCAAAGAAAAATATTTCCGAAATTATAGCTGATCCTCTTGAAGAATTAAATAATTTCATTAAGAAATATAAATGTAAAATTCTTCTTAAAAGTGCTACCACGATATTTGCTGATGGTGAAAGTTTTGTTTTTGATATTTCCGGCAATGATGGACTTGCCACCGGTGGCAGCGGAGATGTACTGGCAGGAATAATTGTATCATTTCTAGGACAGAAACTTCCACTCAAAGATGCAGCTATCTCGGCTTCCTTTCTGATGGGAAAAACTGCTGAGAAACTAGCAAAAGTAAGAAAACCTGCTTCCATCATTCCCTCAGATATTATTGAAAATATATTTAAATATTGACAGAAAATAAAGCCAAAATTGATAATAACAATGCAATCTTAAAAATTTTAGGAGGTGTACTATGAAAAATTTAGCATTTATTATTTTATTTTTATTCATCACGTTTAACCTTTTTTCAGAGCAGGTTTCTCTGAATACGGCACAAACCGTTGCTCAAAATTGGTATTCATTTATTTATGAATGAGGAAAATACAACAATAGATAACTTTATAATTGAAACATATGGAAGCATACAAACATCATTTATATTTAACTTTATAGAAGGTGGATTTGTGATAGTATCAGCTTCAAACGATGCGAAACCTATATTAGCTTATAATGATACTGGAGAAATAATTTCTCCAAGGAGTCCTGGATTTGAATGGTTAATAAATTGCTATAATGAGCAAATTTACGATATAATAGAAAACAATCTGTTTTCTCAAGAAAATAGAATTATCTGGCAGGAATTATATGAAAATACATATAGCGACAATCGTACTAATGTTATATTGCATATGGATCCAACCTGGGCTCAAGGAGAACCATACAATAATTTTGTACCGTTAATAGGTATTTATCGTTGTCATGCAGGATGTGGTCCAATTGCTATGGCTCAAGTTATTAATTATCATAAATATATTTCCGATTATTATTTTTCTAATGAATTTGCTGAACCGAATTATGTTTCGATAGCTTGGAGTCAAAACGAACTTAAGGTTGAGATTGATGAAGATGCATTAACTTATGATTTTCCAACTTTTGAAACATTGGACCCTTACCTTTCAGACATAAGAGAACTCTTTAATTCAGGAAATTCTATACTATATGATGATGGATTTTCTGCCTTAAGTTTTGCATGTGGCGTTGCATTAAGAGCAATGTATGATATTGGAAATCCTGGTACTGGGACAGGAATGGGATGGTTTGTTGAATGTACTTATGCCCAAAATTTTGGATATAAAGCGAATTATTTTATGAGAAGTAATTACCAGGGTGATTGGGAATTATTGATGAGAAATGAGATAGATAACGCCAGAATAATTCAATATCAAGGTAGTGACACACCACCACCTGCTACTGGTACCCATGCTTTCATATTACATGGGTATTCTTTTGATCCTTCAATAGACCCATGTTTTTTTTATGTAAACTGGGGTTGGGGAGGTAGCGGTGATTGTTATTGTGCTTTGGATAATCTTATTCCAGAAGGATATAATTACAATTTTATAGAGCAACAACATGCAATAATTGATATTGAACCTTCATCCTTTACAATAATAGGACAACTGATTGACGCATTACTACCAGTTCCAGGTTCTCCAGGTCCTCATCATCCAATTACCATTAGATGTTTAAATTTAACATATGGTGGTTATACATATGGTGTCTATCGTCGTAATCTAACAGGATTTTATTATGTTCAATTTGATGAGCAACCCCCAATTGGTACAGAATATCAAATTACATTTATACCAGATAAATACGAAACAAAAACAATATACGGTGAAGTAACAAATGACTCAAATGTACTTTTTATGGAACCAACAGAATTATTCTGGAAATTTAAGCCGCTTTTTAATGGCTGGAACTGGGAATCTTTCCCGGTGCTTGATCGAACAGGTAATGACCCTGTACCTGCAATACCTGTATTAGAGGAAATGGAAGATTTCCCTGAAGAAATTACTAATATCAATGTTCTTAATAGTGGCCCAATTGGTTATGAACAAGGTTATGGCCCATTAACATATGAGCTTGGAGCATGGGCTCCTCTGACAGGCTATGAACTACAAAGCACCAGATGTTATAAAATTGAAGTTTTGCCGGAGTTACCATATTATCATAGTTATAGAGATCTTTATATTGAAGGAACTTTACTTGATCCTTTAATCACAATTGATCTTCTTGTAGGACAGGATAACTGGATAGGATACTGGATAAAAACTACCAAGGATATTGACGATGCTTTCGGGCAGCATTGGGATAAGATAAAATCAATCAAAGCTGAGGACTGGGAATGGAAAGACATGACACCTATACGAGGTAGGGATGACCCTGTACCTATATACTATCCTATCAGACCTCTTCGCTATAGTAAAGGATATGTAGTTCGCGTTAAGGAAGATATAATAGGCTTCCAGTGGAGTATATTTGGTGAACCGAAATCTCCTTACACACGTCAGATTCCTGAATTCTTTATTTATGAAGAAAAACCGGATTATGAAACTATAATCTTAGATTCCATATCCGGTGGAGGAAATGTAACTGAAATTGGTGTATTTGAAAATGATATTTGTGTTGGAGCATCTGTCATCGATTCACTTCCTTTACAAATACTTGCCTATACAGATGAAATAAATAGGGGAGATAATTTAACTTTTCAAGTATCTTATTGTGGTGGTAGAGACTATCAATCTGTAAATAATTATTCTGTCCTCAACCTGGAAACCGGTAAATTTGAACTTAAACCATTGATAATAGGAGAGCAGGAACACAATATAATTCAATTGTATTTAGAAGAAGGTGAAGAGGATATCCCAAGTTTAAACAAGGTTACATTATATTCCAATTATCCTAATCCCTTTAATCCTTTTACAATAATTTCGTTTTCAATACCGGAAGATACCAAAGTAAATTTAACAGTCTACAATATCAAAGGTCAAGTAGTTAAAACTTTATTGAAAGAAAAAATTGAATCAGGAGAACATCGAATTACCTAGGATGGAAAAGATAATAATAACAAACAAGTTGCTTCAGGAATTTACTTCTATAAAATATCTGCAGGTAAGGAGGCAAAAGTTAAAAAAATGCTACTATTGAAGTAAAAGAAATACTCCCTCTTAAATTCTCCTCCTAATTAGGGGGAGTTTGTGAAAGTTGATAATTGATTATAAAATCATAAATTATGTCTCTCTGAGGATGAACTTACAGAGATAATCGACGAAGAGTCTGGAAAAATAGATTCTTCGTAAGAGAAGCAAGAAGAATCTCTCAGAAAGACGATATAATCCCCCTTTAGAAGGGGGAACAAAAGGGGATTTTGTGAGAAATAAGCTAATTCTACTTTTCGTGTTAATTTTTGCCAATTCGTGGTTACAATCTGTAACCTACCATATCAAACAAGACGGCACAGGCAACTTCACCACCATCCAGGAAGGAATAAATGCTTCCTCTAATAGCGATACAGTACTGGTCTATACAGGCACTTATTTTGAGAATATAGATTTCATTGGAAAAAACATCACAGTTGCCAGTTTGTTCCTGACGACAAATGATGAGAGTTATATTTCTCAAACGATCATAGATGGAAATGGAAATGGTAGCGTAGTTTCAATAATTTCAGGCGAAGATGAAACAACCCTTTTATGCGGATTCACTATTCAAAATGGAACAGGAACATTATACGTTCAAGACTTTTATGGTGGAGGTATTTATTGCTTAAACTCATCCCCAATTATCAGGAAATGTCTGATTAAAGGAAATTCTGCCAATGGTGGTGGTGGAATCTATATTAAATACTCCCATCCTACTCTAAAAGGAGTTACAATTACAGATAATCATGCTTTTTCTGTTGGAGGTGGTATTTATATAACTCATGATTCTACCATTAGCTTTGACACAGATGAGTTGTGTAATATATATTTGAATTATGGAAGATGGGGATGTGAATTTTCTAAAAGCTGGATATTAATGGAACCTGTAACAGTTATCGTCGATACTTTCACAGTACTTGAGCCGGATTATTATTTTATAAGTTCCACCAATCAATATGGAGTTCAGCAAAATGATGTTACCCTGTTTGTTCAAAATGCTAAACTTGAACCTGTAAATGCAGATCTGTATGTTTCTCCCCAGGGTTCAAATAACAATATTGGATTAACTTCCGATGATCCATTACAAACGATAAATTACGCATATTCATCTATCGTATCAGACAGTTTAAATCCACATACAATCCATCTGGCAGACGGAGTTTATTCCAAAAGCTTAAATGATCAGAAATTCCCTTTAAATCTGCGGGGATATGTATCCTTGATCGGGGAATCGATGGAAAATACGATATTTGATGCAGAAGGAGAATCATCTTTTATTTGTGCTCAAGATAATGATTTTAATTTTGAAATTAGAAATATAAATTTTGTTAATGGTTACGTAATTGATTCTAATTATGGTATCTCTATAATAATTCAGAATCCAAATTTTTTTGATAATAGATTTATTAATTTTGAAAATTTGATCTTTGAAAACAATATTTATGAATCTTATTTTTTAAGTGTTGCTGATATGAACATTAATATGAAAAATGTATATTTTTTGAATAACCAGGGTGGTAGTCAAATAAGGTTTTGGTTTACCAATGATTATGAGACAGCATCAATTGAAAATATGGTGATCAAAGATTGTTCCCAATACACCCATCCCGATATATTTTCTGCAACACCTGTTTTTTTGTTCGGCGCAACAGATGATGATCCATACCAGGTAACGATGAAGAATGTATTAATAGCCGATAATGAGGATATGACAACTGAGTGGACGCTTTCATGTTCGGCAATTAGTGCAAATTTTAGTATTAATTTGGATTTGATAAATTGCACAATAGGGAATAATTTTACGCCAGGTTCGACAGGTGAAGGTGCAGCAATATTTGCTGGGGGTGTGGGATCTACATTTAATATTGTAAACTCAATTATCTATGGAAATCTTCCTGATCAGGTGTATCTTATGAATGATGGTCCTGAAGAACCACTCACAATAAATATTTATAATTCACTGATTGAAGGTGGTGAACCTGGTGTGTTTAATCCGTCTAGTTGGAATACAGTAAACTGGCTTGAGGGAAATTTAGATACAGATCCTTTATGGATTGGAACAGGAGAGTATCCTTATATGCTTTCAGATGAATCTCCCTGTATAAATGCCGGCACACCTGATACAACAGGTTTAAATTTACCAGAATTCGACTTGGCAGGAAATCCGCGTATTGTGAATGGTATTGTAGATATGGGAGCGTATGAATGCCAGGACACTTCAGGTGTATACAATTATGAATTGAAGGTTAATGATTACGAACTAAATAATTACCCGAATCCATTCAATCCTGTAACTACGATAAGTTATAATTTACCGTATGATGTGGAAGATGCAATTATTGAAATTTATAATATTAGGGGACAACTTATAGATAAAATTGAAATTAACAGTGAGCTATCATTAGTTAGCTGGTACGCAGAGAGATTCTCTTCAGGAATCTATCTTTACAAATTTAACATTGCAAACTCACCTGTAAAAAAAATGATTTTGATTAAATAATAATTATATATACCAACAATAAAATTTAAATATTGACAGAGTAAGCAATTTCTCGTTTTTTATTTTTTGTAATTTTAATCACAAAGGATAAGCATGTTGGAGAATAACGGGATTCTAAATAATTACTCACTTTCAGATAAAGAACTATCTACTGTTGATAAATATCGTAAGCTTCGTGAAACTTCAGTACTCACCATCATGTTCACCGATATTAAAGGATTCACCCGCTTAACAGAAGAAAAAGGTGAATCTTTCTCGATCAATATCCGCCAGACTCACGATAGCATACTAGTTCCAATAATTGAAGAGAACAACGAAGGATTGATAGTCAAACACATCGGGGATTCGATAATGGCAGTTTTCTCGGAACCATCCACTGCTGTTGCCCGGGCAATAAAGATCCAGCAGGAATTAAATCGTTTCAATCAGGAAAATCCCGATAAAATTAACATTGAGATCCGAATAGGACTGCATATGGGACAGGTAACAGTAGAGAACAATATCAATCTGGATCTGTTTGGCAGGCATGTAAACCGTGCTTCCCGTGTGGAAGGATTGGCAGACGGCGGGCAGATCTACATGACCTATCCTGTTTTTGATAGTGCCAGGGGTTGGCTGAGTCAGCATCTGGTTGATTCGGTTATCTGGAAAAAACATGGCGGTTACTTCCTGAAAGGGATCAAAGAACCGATCGAAATCTATGAAGTTACCGACAGCAAAATCAATAAACCCAAACCGCCGGTTTCCGGCAAAAAGAAAAGAGTAATTCCACCTTTAGGAATTGCTTTGCTGCTCTTATTGATCGGTGCTGCGATCACAATTGGCGTAATGCAGTACAAGAAGACATCCGTCTGGCTGGTGGATTTCTG